>JBDTNP010000457.1:0-2384 GCA_039933695.1 Betaproteobacteria bacterium
GTCAACGCGGTCATGAAGGCGGCATCGGAGTCGGAACCGTTGCATGGCTTGCTCGGCTCTAACACCGCGCCGCTGGTATCGATCGACTTCAACCACGATCCGCGCTCGTCGATCTTCGATGCGACGCTGACCAAGGTCTCGGGACGCCTGGTCAAGGTCTCGTCCTGGTACGACAACGAATGGGGCTTCAGCAACCGGATGCTCGACGCGACCGTTGCGCTGATGTCGGCCAAATAGCTTCCGCTGCCGACTCTCGCAGACTGGGCACATCCGCCGAGATGGCCGCGACATTCCTTCGTCTGGCCGACGTCGATGTCGCCGGCAAGCGCGTCTTCATACGCGCCGATCTCAACGTGCCTTTTGACGGGCAAGGCATGATCAGCGACGACACCCGCATTCGCGCCTCGGTGCCCGCGATCCGCGACGCGCTCGCGCGCGGCGGTGCGACGATGGTTACCTCGCATCTTGGCCGGCCGAGCGAGGGTCGATTCACCGCCGCCGACTCGCTGGCGCCGATTGCGCACCGACTCGCCGAGTTGCTCGGGCGGCCGGTGCCGTTGATCGCCGACTGGGTCGATGGCGGCGCATGGCACCAGGCGCTCAAGCCCGGCGATCTGGTGCTGCTCGAGAACTGCCGTTTCAACGTCGGAGAAAAGAAGGACGACGAGTCGCTTTCGCGCAAGATGGCGCGGCTGTGCGATGTGTACGTCAACGATGCCTTCGGAACCGCGCATCGCGCGGAGGCGACGACCCACGGCATTGCCCGGTTTGCGCCGATCGCGTGTGCCGGGCCGCTGCTGGCCGCCGAGATCGACGCGCTGGGGCGAGCACTGGCGCATCCCGCGCGCCCGCTGGTCGCGATCGTCGCCGGGTCGAAGGTGTCGACCAAGCTGACGATATTGAAATCGCTCGCGGCGCGGGTCGACCGTCTGATCGTCGGCGGCGGCATCGCCAATACATTTATCCTCGCCGTCGGCGGCCGGATCGGCAAGTCGCTCGCGGAGGCCGATCTCGCCGGCGAGGCCGAGGCGATTCTCGATGCTTTTCCGGGCAAGGTGCCGATTCCGGTCGACGCCGTCGTCGCCAAGGAGTTTTCGGAGACCGCGGCACCGGCGTTGAAGTCCATCGCAGATATCGCCGCCGATGACATGATTCTCGACATCGGGCCGCAGACGGTGCTTGCGCTCAAAGCGATCATCGCCAAGGCCGGCACCATCGTCTGGAACGGCCCGGTCGGCGTATTCGAGTTCGATGCTTTCGGCGAAGGAACGCGCGAGCTCGCACACGCGATCGCCGATTCGAAGGCGTTTTCGATCGCCGGCGGCGGCGACACGCTGGCCGCGATCGCGAAGTACGGCGTCGGCGACCGCATCGGCTACATCTCGACCGGCGGCGGCGCCTTTCTCGAATTTCTCGAAGGCAAGACGCTGCCCGCCGTCGCGATCCTCGAGCAGCGCGCGCGTTGAACTGCAGCGATGATGCCGATCCACTTTAAGCGAGACCCTCGATGCAACGCTCGACCAAGATAGTCGCCACGCTCGGTCCGGCCAGCAGCTCGGCCGACGTGCTGACGCGCATGCTCGCTGCCGGCGTCGATGTCGTGCGGCTGAATTTTTCGCACGGCACCGCGGCGGACCACGAGGAGCGCGCGCGCATGGTGCGCGATGCGGCTCGATCACTGGGCCGCGAGGTTGCGATCATGGCCGATCTGCAGGGTCCGAAGATCCGCATCGGCAAGTTTGGAAGCGGCAAGGTCGTCTTGAAGGTTGGCCAGCAATTCACGCTCGACGCCGCGCGCGAGTTGGGAGACGAGGAAGGCGTCGGCCTCGACTACAAGGAGCTGACCCACGACGTCGCGCCCGGCGTCATTCTGCTGCTCAACGACGGGCTGATCCGCGTGCGCGTCGAATCGGTCCGCGGCACCGCGATCGTCACGCGCGTCGAGGTCGGCGGCGCCCTGTCGAACAACAAGGGCATCAACCGCATGGGCGGCGGCCTGACGGCGCCCGCGCTGACCGCCAAAGACATGGACGACATGAAGACCGCGGTCGCGATCGACGCCGAATACCTGGCCGTGTCGTTTCCGAAGAACAAGGAAGACATGTACATGGCGCGGCAGCTGTTGCGCGCCGCCGGAGGCAGGGCGTTCCTGATCGCCAAGATCGAACGGGCGGAGGCGATCAACGCGCTGGAAGAGATTATCGATGCGTCCGACGGGATCATGGTAGCCCGCGGCGACCTGGCGGTCGAGGTGGGCAACGCCACCGTGCCCGGCCTGCAGAAGCGGATGATCAAGCTCGCCCGCGAGCGCAACAAGCTGACGATCACCGCGACGCAGATGATGGAGTCGATGATCCACGCGCCGGTGCCGACGCGCGCCGAAG
>JBDTNP010000458.1:0-5105 GCA_039933695.1 Betaproteobacteria bacterium
GATCAAACCAAAGGCGGTCCCTGACGCAATCGCCAACCCCAGGCTCCATTGCACTATCCGTTTCGCCCGGGTGGCTCGATGCTGTGCCTCGTTTGCTTTCTTGTGATCTTGTCGCTTCGATTCCCGGCGTTCTCTTCTAGCTAGCGCCAGTTCTTTAGTTGTCGCCATAGGTTGTTCGATCCTGTAATCATCCGATACGGCCAAGCGCCGGGAACATCTCCAACAGCCAGTACGAAAACGTCGTGACCTTGCCGCTTACCATGGCGACGCCGAAGAGGACCATGACCACGCCCGCCACGGCCTGCAACGGTCGCCCCGCCCGGCGCAATCCTTTGATGCGATCGAGCAAGGCCCGCATGAATACCGCCGCCAGCAGGAAAGGGACGCCGAGTCCCAACGCATACGCCGTCAGCAGCCCGACGCTTTCCTGCAACGAGCTCTGGACGGCACTGACGGTGAGGATCGCGCCGAGGATCGGGCCGATGCACGGCGTCCAGCCAAAGCCGAAGGCGATGCCGAGAACGAATGCCGCGGCCGGGTGCCCTCCGGCGAGACGAGGGTGCAGGCGAAAATCGCGCTGCAGCCACTTCACACGGAGCATACCGATCATGATCAGCCCGAACACGATGACGACGATGCCGCCGGCGAGATTCGCCTCGTAGCGATAGCGCAGAAAGAGACGGCCGAGCGCGGTGGCGCTGGCGCCCAGGATGACGAACACGGCGCCGAAGCCCAGCACGAATAGCGCGCTCAACGCCAGCGCCGTGACGCGGCGGCGTGGATCGATCGTCGCGTCAGACCCTTGCCCGGCCTGTCCCGCGATGTAGGAAATGTACCCGGGGACGACGGGCAATACGCACGGCGACAGAAACGAGACGATGCCCGCGCCGAAGGCCGTCGCGAGTCCAATGCTCGATGCGTCCATTGTCGCCGCGCGGACGTTGCGACCAGTCGCTCGTTACGGCTGAGCGTTGAGCATTTGCTCGATTGCCGGGCCGAGGCCTCCGGCGGGCAGTGCGCCGACCACGGCGATGCTCGCACCCGTCCGATTGTTGCGGACGACCGTTGTCGGAGTTCCGCTTACGCCCGCCGCGGTGCCGTCGGCGATATCCAGCTCGATCCGTTTCGCCGCTGCGTCCGCATTCATGCACTGGCTTAGCGCTGCGCTCTTAACGCCTACTGTCTCCGCCAACTTGTCAACGGATTTGTCCTCGGGCAGACCCGCGCCGTTCGACTTGGTGCTCGCAAATAGCGCATCGGCATATTTCCAGTACATCTCGTTGCCGCCCAACTGCGCAACGCATTCCGCGGCGAGTGCCTCCTTGCGCGCGGCGGGGTCGTGGAACGGCAACGGGAAATTGCGTATTACCCAGTTTACCCGACCTTGATAGCTGTCTAGCAGCGCCTTCGGCGTGCCGTGAAACTGCTTGCAAAACGGGCATTCGAAGTCGCTGTACTCAATCAGCGAGACTTCAGCCGCCGCTTTGCCGCGGATATGGTCCAACTTGGTGTCGACGGCCCGCGCGCTCTTGGCCTGGGCCTGCAGTTGCGTTTGTCGTTGCGCCTCCGCCTGCTGGGCGGCCTGCTGCTGCCGCTGTGCCTGTCGCGTCACTGCCCGGTCGAGCGCAGCATCCAGTGCGCCGCTGCTTTCAAGCTTGCGGACAATTGCGTCGATCGTGGCAGCGTTGGGCTCGCCCGCGGCTCCTGCGGGATCCGCCGCGCGGGCACTCGTGCTGATCGCAGCCGCCAGAACGAGCGCCAATGAAGCAGCTCTCAATATCGTTCTCATGTCGGATTCTCCGGTTGATTTGTCTTTGCGGTCTTGCACTGGGCTGCAGGTGAAGCGACTTTGGCTCATGGCTGCGTCTCAGGCGGAACCTTCGACGTCTTGTCGGAGCACTTCTTTCCCGAGGAGCCGCCACAAAGCCCTAGAGCGCACATCGCGGCGCACGGCAGAATCGCCAGCACGATCGACGACAGGCCCGCGGCCGCGACCCAACTCCAACCCAGGAAGAGGCCCGATCCGATCGCGACCGCCAACCAGAGGACGATGACCGTGCGCAGCCCGAGTCGATCACCCAGGCTGAGAATCTGCCAAGCGCGCGATGCGAAAGACCGCCGTACGTCGCCTGGTGGCACCATCGCAATAATGTGCTTCGAAGTTTCCATTAACCCATTCTCCTGTCTAGATTGCGACAATTCGATAAGCACCATTGGTCATGCCGAATGGAGCGGCCACACGGCCCGATCGAGCACGCATTCATTACGGGTGAACCGCCAGATAGCGTTGGATTGTTGCGATCACTTCGGGGCGATCCCAGTCGGCTGGCCCGACGACGCGGAGGATCTCGCGGCCCGTCCGGTCCAGGAGAAGTGTCGTTGGAACGCCGACGATTTCGAGTTTGCGTCCGGCTTCAGCACTGGCGTCGACGTAGATTCCCAGCCGCTGCACGTTGATTTCGTCGAAAAAGCTTTTGACCGCCGCCTGACCGTCACGGTCGATCGACAGCGCGACAACTTCGAAATCAGCGCTGCCCAGCTGCGACTGCAGACGGTCCAGTGTGGGCATCTCCTTGCGGCAAGGTCCGCACCAGGTGGCCCAGAGGTTGAGCAGCACGACCTTCCCCTGAAAGTCCGCCAGCGTGCGCTTTCGTCCTGTGGCGTCTTCGAACGTTACATTCGCAATCGGACGCGGCGACGGATAGGGAGTCAACGTCAACGCCCGCCGCTCGTCGGCCACGAGGCGCACGTCGGGAATGGTGGAGGTTGCAGACGGGCGAAGCGAGAACCAGACGCCGACGATCGAGGCCGCGACGACCGCACCGCCCAGGGCGATGAACCCTGCCCTGCGTAATTGCGCCTTTCGATTCACGTCGGCGCCATCGTTGTCCGGCATGCTCATGATGCCGACTTCTGCAGCGTACGGATGAGTGGCAGCAGCTTCTGCGTCCAGACCGCCGGCGTGATGGCGCCGATGTGTTTGTACGCAATCTGGCCGTCCCGATCGATGACGAACGTCTCCGGAACGCCGTACACGCCCCAGTCGATCGCAACCCGGCCGTCCAGATCGGCGCCGGTCCGCGTGTACGGGTCTCCCCTTTCGTCGAGCCAGCGCGCCGCGTCCACGGGTGCGTCCTTGTAGTTGAGTCCATGGACGGCGACGACGCCGTCGCGCTTGATCTGCATCAGCAGCGGATGCTCATCGCGGCAGGCGACGCACCACGAAGCGAAGACGTTGACCAGCGACACTTCGCCTCGCAGGTGTGCGCTCGCCAGTCCCAGCGACCGGCCCCGCACCGGCGGCAGCGAAAATGCCGGCACCGGCTTCCCGATCAAGGGAGAAGGTATCTGGCGCGGATCGAGCGTCAAGCCGATCGCGAGGAAAATTCCGATGCCGGCAAAGACCAGCAGCGGCACCAACAGCGCTGCGTGGGACGCGCGCGACGATTGCGGCGCGACACGCGGTCGAACCTCTTGCCCTTGGGATGTCATATCGTTTACGGACATTCGCTCTTGATCAACGCGCCAATCTCGGCGGCGCTGGAAAACACGATTTGGGCGCGGTCACCCTGCATGCCCTGGCCGACGAGAACCGGTTCACCCTTGCGCGGCCCGTGGCCGGTCGAATCGGTCTTAAAGCGCAGGTTGAACTCCCAGAACCTGAGCGTCTTGCCGGCAGCAGTGCTGACCGTGTACGTGTCGTCGCAGTAGCGAATCGTCTTGACTTGCACTTCGGCCCTTGCTTCCTTGAGGTCGGGCAGTCCGCCGCCCATGTTCATCCCGGCCTGGAAGGCGATCGAATGCCCCTTGCCTTCCGAAACGGCCTTGAGATACGCGATCAGATTGCTTCGTGCCAGTGCATCGGCCATGCCCGGAAAGCGCATGTCATTGCCGGGAACGAGCCCGGCAGGATTGAAAATCCACGCGTCGAGCGTTTCCGCGTTCCACTCAATGCCGGAACGCTTGAGCGCATCCGAATAGCGATGGAAGCTTGGCAGGCTGCCCGCTTTGCGCCCTATCACGCCGGCAAGGCTCGGGCCGGTCATGTTCTGCCCGGCCTCGATCGAGTGACACGCCACGCAGTTCCGGAATGCCTGCGCGCCCTGGAGCGGGTCGCCCGCCGCGGCGGCGAAGCCGGGAATCGCAGCCAGTACGACCACGCCTAACGAGCCAAGCAGCCGCTGCCTGGCGATCGCGGGTCCGAGAGCCTTCGACAACAAGCGTTGCGTGATCTTCATGCCTGTCCTCCAACATCCGTCGACGGCGTACGGAACATACGATCGGCGGCCTTCAAGAGTCAGTCGCCTTGGGCACGCCGTGCAGAAGCAACTCGAGATCGTGAACCATCGCGTCGACCCAGATCTTGTCGCCCATGAAGAGGCGCAGACGCCCCTCAGGATCGAACACGAAAATCCCGCTGTTGTGATCGACCCCGTAGGAGCCACGATCGTCGTGTGGCTGGGGCTCGTAGAACACCTTGAAGTCCTTCGCCGTGGCGGCGATAACGGCTTCGCTCGCGGTAAGGCCGACAAAGCTCGGGTGGAACGCGGCCGCATACCGCGCCAGCAGCGCGGGCGTGTCGCGCGTCGGATCCACCGTAACGAATATCCCTTGAACCCGTTTCCCGTCTTCGCCAAGACGATCGACCGCCTGTGCCATCTTGGCCAGCGTGGTCGGGCACTCGTCCGGGCAGTTGGTGTACCCGAAGAAAAGCATCACGACCTTGCCATGGTAGTCGGCCAGGCTCCGCGGCGCGCCGGTGGGGTCGGTCAGGTGGAAATCGCGTCCCCATTTGACGCCTGTGACGTCGCTGGCCTGAAACTTCACCCCCGGCTCGCTGCGGCCGCAAGCGGCTATCAGCAGCGCCGCAGCGACCAGAGCCGCGGATAGCCACGCTCGGCGGGCAATTCTGCTGGCGAATGTCATCGCGGCCACTCCGGTCGATCAACGCTAGAAAGTCGCAAAAATCCGCGGTGACGACGCAGCATCCAGGTAATACACGTGGATCGGCCCTTGCTTGGCCCCTGGCATCCCCGGTGCTCCGACAGGCATACCCGGCACGGACAGGCCCTTGATCGGTCGATGCTCGTCGATCACGCGCTTGA
>JBDTNP010000459.1:0-3046 GCA_039933695.1 Betaproteobacteria bacterium
GAGCTCGGTGTAGAAAGCCGTCACCTTCGGCAGGGTTTCGTTGTAGGCGACGCGCAGCTCCGGCGTGTTGACGACGGCGTTCATATGGCCGACCTGCGTCCACGCGCGGTCGAGACGGTCGAGCGCATCAGAAAGCGGCTGCACAAAAGATTCCCAGGTCGGCGACCCGGGCGCGGTCGCGACGCGCGCGATGGTCGCGCGCGCTTCATCGAGCAACGCATCGACTGCGGGCGCAACGTGCTCGGGGCGGATATCGGCAAAGCGCGGCAAGCCGGAAAAATCGAGCAACGGATTGACTTCGACGATCTGATCGACGGAATTCATCGCAGGACTTTCTCGCTTGGCGGCGCCGCCAGTTGAACATCGAGCTCTGTTAACTCAGCGGGCGTGCCGACATTGGCCCAGACGCCGTCGTAGCGCTCGCCGCTGACCCAGCCGTGGCCGATCCAGTCGCGGTACAGGGGCAGCATCCGGATCCTTTCGCCGCGCGGCAGCCCTTCGAACAGCGCGCTCCGGTAGAGCGCGATGTTGCCGAACGTGAGTTGCGGGCGTGCGGCGAGCGAAAGCCTCCCGTCTACCAACGCGAAATCGCCGGCGGGATGATAGTCGGGATTCGGAACCATCACCATGTGCGCGTGCGGCGCTTCCCGCGTCGCCTTCATCGCGGCCAGGCGCGGCAGCAGCGACGCGTAGTCATAGCCGGTGTAGACGTCGCCGCTGACGACCAGCGTCACGTCGCGGTCGAGGAGGTCGAGCGCGGTGGCGATGCCGCCGCCGACCTCGAGCGGCTCGTCCTCGCGCGAATAGTGGATCGTCGCGCCGAACGCGCGGCCGTCGCCGCAGGTCCGCTCGATCGCGGCGCCGAGGTGGGCGACGTTGATCACCAGATTGGCGAAGCCCGCGCCGATCAGGCGCTCGATCTGCCATACGATCAGCGGCTTGCCGCCGACGCGCAGAAGCGGCTTCGGCGTCGCGTCGGACAGCGGCCGCATGCGCTCGCCGCGGCCGGCGGCCAGGATCATGGCGGTCGGCGCGGCAGCGCCATGACGGCGACCGGTCGCGGCGTCCATCAGAACGTAAACCCGACCACCGGCTGGCGTGCCTCGAGCTCGTCGAGCAACTGCAGCAGCGGGCCGAGCGCCCGGTAGCGGTCGCAGGCGCGGCGGAGATGACGCATGACGCGAGGCAGGTCGGCGAGGTAGGCACGCTTGCCGTCGCGATGCGCAAGCCGGGCGAAAATGCCGAGGATCTTCAAATGGCGCTGCACGCCCATCCATTCGAAGTCGCGCCAGAAGTCACCGAAATCCTCGGCGACCGGCAACCGGGCTTCGCGTGCGCGTTCCCAGTAGCGCACAGCCCAGTCGAGCTCCTGCTCCTCGCTCCAGTCGATGTACGCGTCGCGCAGCAGCGAGACCAGGTCGTAGCTGATCGGACCGTACACCGCCCCCTGAAAATCGAGCACGCCGGGATTTGGTTGCGACACCATCAGATTGCGGGAATGAAAATCGCGGTGCACGTACACATGCGGCTGCTGGAGAGCGCTGTCGAGAATCTGGCGGAAGGCCGAGTCGAGCGTGGCGCGCTGCGCCGGTGTCGGCGCGAGGCCGAGATGCTTCGCCACATACCAGTCGGGGAATATCGCGAGCTCGCGCGCCAGCATGGCCTCGTCGTAGCGGGGCAAGACCGACTCGCGACTGGCGAGCTGCCAGGCGATCAGCGCGCCGCAGGCGTCGCGGTAGAGTGCCGGAGCGGTCGCCTCGTCGAGCACTTCGTGATACGTGCGCGTTCCCAGATCGGACACCAGCAGGAAACCGGCCGACAAGTCCTGCGCGTGCACGATGGGCGCGTGCACGCCCGCTGCGGCAAGCAATGCGGCGACAGCCACGTACGCGGCGCTATCCTCCTGCGCCGGCGGTGCATCCATCGCGATCAGCGTGCGCACCGCTGGCCGAGCGGAGGGCAGCTCGAGCTCCCCGGCCAGCGTGATCCGGAAGTAGCGGCGAAAGCTCGCGTCGGACGTTGCCGGAGCGATCGAGCTGATCGGAACAGGCAAGACCCGCTCGAGCCACGCGTTGAGCGCGTCCAGGCGGGCATCGGAACTCATGCGGGAGGAATCTGACGAAGAGGCGGGTAGAATGCCCCATTTTAGCATCCGAACATTGTCGATTCGCATGCGTCATTGCGCCGCCGTCGCCGGGTTTGCCCTGTTGCCGCTCGCGCTCGCGTGCCAGTCGATGGCGCAGACTCCCAGCGGCGCGTCCGATCCGGCGCCCCAGCTCAAATCGTCGCCGGTGCTGGAGCCGCCGCCGCCGAAGGCACTGCGGCTGACGCCGGGCGCGAACCCGATGGCGCCCGAGCGCGAACCCATTTTCCTGCGCGCCGACAAGCTCGAAGGCGATAACCAGCAGTGGATCGAAGCGTCGGGACAGGCCGAACTTCGCTCGCGCCGTCAGACGGTGCTGGCCGACTGGTTGCGCTATGACATTCCTTCCGATCAATTCTGGGCGAAGGGCAACGTCATCCTGCGCCGCGGCATCGATCGCATTACCGGCCCGGAGGCGAAATTCAAGCGCAGCGACGAGACCGGCTTCTTCACGTCGCCCGAGTTCCACATCGGTGAGAACGCTTCGCGCGGCGACGCCAAGGAGCTGACCTTCGTCGGTCCGAACCAATACGAGCTCAAGGACGTCCGCTATACGACCTGCGTCGCCGGCAACGACGACTGGTATCTGACTTCATCGTCCGTCGACGTCGATCGCACCCGTCTGGTTGGCACCGCGCACAACGCGACGATACTGTTCAAGAACGTGCCAATTTTGTATTCGCCGTTCATCGATTTTCCACTTTCCAACGAGCGCAAGTCGGGATTCCTGGCGCCGCTGTTCGGCTCGACCAGCAGCCGCGGCATCGAGATGTCGCTGCCGTATTACCTGAACCTGGCGCCGAATTATGACGCGACGCTGACACCGCGCTTCATGACGCGCCGCGGCTTGCAGCTCAATGGCCAGTTCCGCTATCTGTTCCCGGACGTCACCGGCGAAGCCGA
>JBDTNP010000460.1:0-2765 GCA_039933695.1 Betaproteobacteria bacterium
GCAGCGCTGCCCGCGACCGGCGACGCCGCGGCGCTGGCGAAAATGTCGACGCAAGGCCTGATCACCGGCGGCACGGTGGCCGGACCGCTGACCGCCGACAGCGCGCTCTCGTCCGACGCGGCGCGCGTCAATGGTGTCGACGATCCGGTGGCCGGCCACGCCGACGTGCTGATCGTTCCAGGCCTCGACGCCGGCTCGCTGGTGGTGCGCACGCTGACTGCGATCTGCGGCGCGCTTGCCGCCGGCATCGTGCTTGGCGCCAAGGTTCCCGTCGTTCTTGGCGGCCGCAACGACACGATGGAAGTGCGCATGGCTTCGTGCGTGCTCGCCTCACTGATCGCTGCCGCGCAGGCGCAACTAGCGCCGGCGCCACCCGCGGCGGCCGGCGTTCCGGTCGCCGCTTAAATCCGATTGCGCGGTCTGCGGCCCCGCTGCATGATGGCGGCCGTGCAGCCAAGCTCCGGTACCCGTTCAGCCGCTAGCCACCGATGCCTCCGCTGGCGCTGAGGCTGTTTCCTTTTCTGGCCTGGCGGCATCGCGTCACCGCGGCGACGCTGCGAGCCGACCTGGTCGCGGGGCTGCTCGGCGCGCTGATCGTTCTCCCGCAGGGCGTCGCGTACGCGACGCTGGCCGGGCTTCCCCCCCAGTATGGCTTGTACGGGGCGATGCTTCCCGCGGTGATCGGCGCTCTGTGGGGATCGTCGTGGCACCTCGTCTCCGGACCGACCAACGCGACCTCGCTGATGGTCTCCGCCTCGCTGAGCGCGCTGGCGCTGCCGTTCTCGCCCGAGTATCTTCGCCTCGCGTTGACGCTCGGTCTGATGATCGGCCTGATCAAGCTCGCGCTGGGTCTCGCCCGGCTCGGCGCGCTGGTCAACTTCGTCTCCACCACCGTCGTCATCGGCTTCACGGCCGGCGCGGGACTTCTCATCATCGCGGCGCAGCTGTCGAACTTTTTCGGGTTGCCGGCTGCTCACCCGGCCAGTTTCATCAACGCGCTGGCGTCCTTCGCACGGCACGCGACCGAGGTCGATCGTTGGACCGCGGCCGTCGGAGTCGTGACGCTGATCGCCTCGCTGGCGAGCCGACGAGTGCTGCCGCGCGTTCCTTACCTGCTCAGCGGAATGATCGTCGGCAGCGTGTTCGCGTACGCGCTGGTGCGCGCAGGCATCGCGCAGGTCGCGACGGTCGGTCCGCTCCCGTCTGCGGTGCCGCCGCTGTCGCTCCCGGCGTTTTCGGGCGAAACCTGGCGCATGCTCGCGCCGATCGCGTTCGCGTTGACGGTGATCGGACTGACCGAAGCCGCGGCGAGCGCGCGCGCCGTTGCCGCACGCTCGGGCCAGCGCATCGACGGCAATCAGGAATTCATCGGGCAAGGGCTGGCCAACATCGCCGGCGCATTCACCTCGAGCTACCCGACGTCAGGATCGTTCAACCGCACCGGCGCCAACTTCGAGGCCGGCGCCAAAACGCCGCTGGCGGCCGTGTTTTCCGCCGGCTTCCTGCTCGTGGTGCTGCTGCTGGTCGCACCGCTCGCGGCGTACCTGCCGTTGGCGGTAATGGCGGCGCTTCTGTTGATCATCGCTTCGGGACTGATCGATCTCGCACGCATCCGCGAAATCGTGCGCATCGGCCGGAGCGAAGCCCTGGTGCTGACGGTCACGTTTCTAGCGACGCTGCTGGTCCAGCTGGAATTCGCGATCCTGGTCGGCGTGCTCTGTTCGCTTTTCGCCTATCTGAACCGCACGACACATCCGGCGATCCACGCGGTCGCACCCGATACGGCGTCGCCCCAGCGGCGCTTCATCCCGGTCGCCGCTAGCGGCGCGCCGGGGCGCCTGGCCGAATGTCCGCAGCTTGCGCTGCTGCGGGTCGACGGCTCCCTTTTCTTCGGCGCGGTCGACCATGTGCGAGACGAGCTGGAGGCGATGCGCCGCGGCGCGTCGGCGCGAGCGCACGTGCTGCTGATCGGCAGCGGCATCAACTTCATCGACGTCGCCGGGGCAGAGCTCCTGGCGCAGGAAGCCGACGCGCAGCGCGCGGCAGGCGGGGCGCTCTACCTGTGCAACCTGAAGCCCACGGTCGTCGACGTGCTGGAGCGCGCAGGCCTGGTCGATCGCATCGGACGCGATCGGATCTTCGCCACCAAGGACGAGGCGATCCGCGGCATCTACCCGCGCCTGGATTCGGGGATCTGCCGCGCCAGCACGGCGCGCATATTCATCGAGTGCCAGACCCGACTGCCCGACGGAACGCCGCGGCAGGCCCTCTGAGCGTCGAACGACTGCCCTACTTCGGCCGCACGCAGTCGACGAAGTAGCGAAGCTTTCCCAGCTCGCTGGTCTCGACCAGGCCGTGGATGTCGGTGTCGAAGCCGGGGAACTGCTGGTTGAAGTTGCGGGCGAACTGCAGGAACTGCACGATCGTTCGGTTGAAGCGCTCGCCCGGGATCAGCAGCGGAATGCCGGGGGGATACGGCGTCAGCAGCACGCTGGTGACGCGTCCTTCGAGCTGGTCGATCTCGACGCGGTCGATCTCGTGGTGCGCCATGCAGGCGAAAGCATCGGATGGCTTCATCGCCGGCTGCATGTCGGACAGGTACATCTCGGTCGTCACGCGCGCGACGTCGTTCGCCTTGTACATGTCGTGGATCTGCCGGCACAGGTCGCGCAGGCCTACCTTTTCGTACGACGGCTGCTTGGCGCAGAATTCCGGCAGGATCTTCCACAGCGGCTGGTTCTTGTCGTAGTCGTCCTTGAACTGCT
>JBDTNP010000461.1:0-5279 GCA_039933695.1 Betaproteobacteria bacterium
TGTCGACGTCGACGTTCGGCGCCGGCATGATCGTCGGCGCGCGCATCGGCATCGCCGCGATCGTCGGCGGGCTTGCGGGCTGGGCGATGATGCCGTATTTCATCTCGATCGGATGGCTGCAGCCGAACGAGCCGTTCCGAAAGATCACGTTCCTGATCGCGCTCGGCATGATCATGGGTGCGGCGATCGTCGACGTCTCGCTGATCCTCTTCCGGGCGTGGGAGCGCTCGCGCCAGGTCATGGCGGAGAAAGTGGTCGAGCAGGAGGATTGGAAACGCACGAACACCCGCCGACTCGTCGCCTGGGTCGTGTTCTGGGGCGTCTGCATCGTCATCGTCGGTTCACAGGTCCTGCACCAACCGGTCGGCTATCTGGTGATGGCCGTGCTGCTCGTCTTCGTGTTCGCGCTGGTCAACGGGATATCGCTGGGCATCACCGACTCGAATCCGATTTCTTCCGCTTTCGTCGTCACCGTGGTCCTGATGGCGGGCATCGGCTTGCGCGATCCGGTCGTCGGGATGATGGCCGCGACGGTCTTGCTGGTGTCGACCAGCGAAGCCTGCGACATGCAGCAGGACCGGTCGACCGGCTGGCGGCTGGGCACCAACCGGACGATCCAGTTCCGCTTCCAGGTGGCCGGCATCGTAATGGGCGCGATCATGGCCGTGGTCTTCGCCAAGCTCTTCATGAGTGCGTATCCCGTGCTGGGGCTCGACCAGACGACCATGCCCGCCGACAAGCAGCCGACGCAGTGGACGTCCGCGATGACCTACAAGTTCGTCGGCGTACTGCGCAGCCTGACTGACGACAAGCCGTACCAGCGCACGGCGATCTGGATCGGCATCCTGATCGGCTTCGCCACCGAGCTCCTGCGCAAGCTGATCAAGTCGCGCGACGGATACAAGGCGTTCGTGAAATCGGGACGCGTCGGCTTCAGCACCGATTTCCTGCTCGACGCAGTGATCCTCCCGTCGCCCTATGCGTCGTCGTTCGGCGGATTCCTCAACCTGCTGACCTCGGCATGGTTCGCTGCCGGCGGTGTGCTGTCGAGCTTCATCAACAACCTGCCCAAGCGCAAGGACAAGCCGGCCGCGCTGCCCAGCGACATGAGCACGACCTCGCTGATCGGCGGCGGGCTGATCGCCGGCGATGCGCTGGCGGCGCTTGGACTGGGCATCGCCGGTCTCCTCGGCACCTTGTTCAGCTGATCGCGGCCCCCCGCGGCGCCCGGACCGCCGGAACTGGTATTGCCCGGCTGGCGGCCCCGGCCCGCTGAGCCAGGCCGGGTACCGGGCGCCGCCGGTGGCCGCGCCGTCGGGCGAAGTTCCCAGCCAGAGACCAGTAGAATACCAATTGACTAACTGGTATTTTCGATACTAAGCTAACCGGACTCCTCGTTCGCAGGCCTCGAATCCGTTGATTCCCGCTCGATCCCCGGCGATCCGCTACCGCATCGGCATCGACGGCGGCGGCACGCACACCCGTGCGCGGCTCGCCGCCGCGGACGGGGCTGTGCTGGGCTTCGCCGCATCGGGTCCATCCGCGCTTGGTCAAGGGATCGAGCAGGCGTGGAAGCACATCGAGCAGGCCGTCGACGGCGCGTTCGCCGACGCGGGACTCGCACCCGCGTCTCGCGAGCAATGCGCGCTGGGCCTTGGTCTCGCCGGCGCTAACGTGCGGCAGCGGTGCGAAGAGTTTCTCCGCCGCGCACCGCCGTTCGCACAAGTGGCACTGGACACCGATGCGTATACGACCTTGCTCGGCGCACACGAAGGACGGCCCGGCGCTATCGTCGCCGCCGGTACCGGCAGCGTCGGTGAAGCGCTGCGCCGCGATGGTCTGCGCGTAGCGGTCGGCGGGTGGGGATTTCCCGTCGGCGACGAAGGCAGCGGCGCATGGCTGGGATTGCGCGCGATGCGCGAGACGCATCGCGCCGTTGACGGCCGCGCGAGCGTCGGCCCGCTGGTTGGGGCGGTTCTGGCGGTGGCGGGCACGTCGCGCGAGGCGCTGCTGGGCTGGTGCGATCGACCGGGGCAGAACGCCTATGCCGAGCTCGCCCCGCTGGTGTTCGACGCGGCCGCGACCGATCCGTTTGCCGCTGCCCTGCTCGACCGCGCGGCGCGCTCGCTCGAAGAAATAGCCGCCGCGCTCGATCCCGAGGGAGTGCTGCCGCTGGCGGTTTTCGGCAGCATCGGGCAAAGGCTGCTGCCTCGTTTCGAACCATCGATCCAGGCGCGGTGCGTCGAGCCGGCAGGGGACTCCGCCGACGGCGCGCTTCGCCTCGTCGGCCAGGCGCTCAGCGAGCTCGGCGAAAGCGTGCGATGAAAGATCGCCCGTTCGAGTTTCGCGCCGACGCAAGAGCGGCCTCGCCGCTGTACATGCAGCTCGCGCAAAAGCTCGCGCAGGCGATACGCAACCACGACTACCAGCCCGACGAGGCGCTGCCGTCCGAGCGCGTGCTGTCCGAATCGCTCAGCCTGTCGCGCGTGACGGCGCGAAAGGCGATCGATCAGCTGGTCGAGCAGGGACTGGTTGTGCGCCGGCGCGGTTCGGGCAACTACATCGCACCCCGGCTCGAACAGCCGCTGTCGCGCCTGACCAGCTTTTCCGAGGAGCTGCACCAGCGCGGCTTCACGCCCTCGTCGCGCTGGCTGGCGCGCGTCTGCACCGCTGTGACGCCCGACGAGCAGCTGTCGCTGGGCCTGTCGCCCGGCTCGCGCGTCGCGCGCCTCGAGCGGCTACGCCTGGCCGACAACGTGGTGATGGCCTACGAAATCAGCGTGCTGCCCGAGCAGGTGCTGCCGGACCCTTCGCAGGTCGATGCATCGCTGTACGCGCATCTGGCGATGCTGGGACGCGCACCGGTGCGCGCGCTGCAGCATCTGCGCGCGCTCAATGCCGACAAGCGCCTGGCGCAATTGCTCGAAGTGCCGACCGGACGCGCAGTCCTGTTCATCACGCGGGTCGGCTATCTGGACACCGGGCAGGCGGTCGAGCTCACGCATTCGTATTGCCGCAGCGACTACTACGATTTCGTGGCCGAGATGAGGCGCGAGGCGTGAGCGCGCTGCGCATCGACGGCCACATCCTGACGCCGCAGGGATTCGTGCGCGGCACGATCGAGCACGAAGAAGGCCGCATCACGCGCATCGAAGGCACGCCGCGGACCGAGGACCAGGCGAGGACCGAAGCGCAAGCGCTGGTGCTGCCCGGATTCATCGACACGCACGTGCACGGCGGCGGCGGCAGCGACACGATGGAAGGCGGGAAGGCGATCGAAGTCATCGCGCGGCTGCATGCGCGGCACGGCACGACGTCGCTGCTGGCCACGACGATGACCGCGCCGCTGCCTGAAGTGGAAGCGGCGATGCGAGCGCTGGCTCCCGCCTGCGCGAGCCGCGCCAGCGCCGCGGCGCGCGTACTGGGCGTGCACCTGGAAGGCCCGTACATCAATCCCGGCAAGCTCGGCGCGCAACCCGATTTCGTCCGCACGGCTTCGATCGCGGAAATCCGCGCGCTGCACGCGCTGGCGCCGATCCGGCTGATCACGCTGGCGCCGGAGCTGCCGGGGAATCTCGATATCATCGTTGCGCTGCGCGCCGCCGGATTCCAGGTCCAGATCGGGCACACGCTGGGCAGCTACGAGGACGGCGTCGCCGCGCTCGAACGCGGCGCCGGAGGCTTTACCCACCTGTTCAACGCCATGACCGCCATGCATCACCGTGAGCCAGGCATCGTCGGCGCGGCCCTGGCGCATGCACGCTATGCCGAGATCATTCCGGATCTGCTTCACGTTCATCCGGGCGCGATCCGTGCCGCGTTGCGCGCGATTCCGTGCCTGTTCTGCGTGACCGACTCGACCGCCGCCACCGGCATGCCCGACGGCGATTATCGTCTCGGACGCCACCGCGTCACCAAATGCCTGGGCGGCGTGCGCCTGCCCGACGGCACGCTGGCGGGCAGCACGCTGACGATGGACCAGGCGCTGCGCAATCTGGTGACGATCGGGCTTTCGCTCGAGGACGCATCGCGACGCGTGTCGTCTCACGCCGCCGCCTACCTGGGGATGGCGGACCGCGGGCGCCTGACGCCAGGCGCACACGCCGACCTCGTGCTGCTGGACCGAGACCTGCAGCTGCAGCGCGTGGTCGTCGAAGGAGAGGACATTGACCTCGCGGATGCTTGACGAGGCGGGCGATGCACCCAACGCGGTCGCCCGCCTGCTGGCGGCCGATGGCGACGCCTACGCATCGCTGGGTGCCGACTTGCGCGCCCATCCACCGCTGTCGCTCCTGACCGTCGCCCGCGGCAGCTCCGATCACGCCGCGCAATACATGGCGTATCTGATCATGGCGCGCCTCGGCCGCCTGGTGACGTCGCTGCCGATGTCGCTGATCACGCTTTATCAGTCGCGGCTGCAATGCGAAGGCCTGGTTTCGCTGGCGTTTTCGCAGTCGGGCCAGAGTCCCGACCTGGTGCTGCCGACGTCGTTTTTCCGCGCCGGCGGCGCGCGCACCGTCGCCATCGTCAACGATGCGGCGTCGCCGCTCGCCGCGGCCGCGCAATGGGTCTTTCCGCTGCATGCCGGCGCCGAAATCAGCATCGCCGCGACCAAGAGCTGCATCGCGCAACTCGTCGCCGGCGCGCGGCTGGTCGCGTCATGGCAGGACGACACCGCATTGCAGACGGCACTGGAAGGCCTCCCTGCCGCGCTGCGTCGCGCCGCACAGCAGGATTGGTCGGCCGCGATCCCCCCGCTGACCCACACCACGCGGTTGTTCGTCATCAGTCGCGGCCTGGGACTCGCGATCGCGATGGAAGCCGCGCTCAAATTCAAGGAGGTCTGCGGCATCCAGGCCGAAGCCTTCTCTGGCGCCGAAGTCAGGCACGGGCCGATGGCGCTGGTCGACGAGGGCTTTCCGATGCTGGTGTTCGCACCGCGCGGCCCGGCGCAGGCAGGGCTGCTGGCGCTGGCCGACGACATGCGACGGCGCGGCGCGCGCGTGCTGCTGGCCGCTCCCGCCGGCACGCCGAATAGCGAGCTGCCGCTGGTGGCGAGCGATGCCGAGGACCTCGATCCGATCACGGCGATCCAGAGCTTCTACCCGATGGTGGAGGCGCTGGCGCGCGCACGCGACGTCGATCCGGACGAGCCGCGCCACCTGGCGAAAGTGACGCGCACGCGATGAGCATGCCGACGCTTCGATCGCTCGTCCGCTTCGCGCGCTGGCCGGCGATTATTTTGCTCAGCTGCGCGCTGCTGGCATGCGAGAGCCACA
>JBDTNP010000462.1:0-2094 GCA_039933695.1 Betaproteobacteria bacterium
GCTGAGACAGAAAGATATCAAGCGGCTGTTCGCCTATTCGTCGATCGAGCATATGGGGATCATCACCTTCGCCTTCGGCATGGGTGGCCCGATCGCGAGCTTCGCCGGGCTGCTGCACATGACCGTGCATTCGCTGACCAAGTCGGCGATCTTTTTCACCGTCGGCCACGCGACGCAAAAAGCGGGCACGCAAATGATGGACGGCATTCGCGGGCTGGTCAGCATCAGCCCGCTGCTCGGATGGGGCCTCGCGGTAGGCGCGCTGGCGATCCTCGGCATGCCACCGTTCGGCGTCTTCGCCAGCGAATTCCTGATTCTTACGACGGCGATCCATGAGCAGCCGTGGGCGACGCCGCTGCTGCTCGGCGCGCTGGGTATCTCGTTCGCCGCGATTTTTTCACGCGTGCAGCCGATGGTGTTCGGCGAAACGACGGTCAAGCGGCTGCCGCATCGGCCGGCGATGATGCCGGTGTTCGTCCATCTCGGTATCGTCCTGATGCTGGGCCTGTGGATCCCGCCGTTTCTCGCCGACTGGTATCGCCAGGCGGCGCGACTGATTGGATGACCCGGTGAACGTCTCGCCGCTTGGACTCTCGGCCTCGGCACTGCCCTGCGCGATGCCGGCGCAGCGCTGCCGGGTCAATTCGGGCCAGCTGCTCTCGGCCTGCCGCCTGGCGTGGGAGCGCGGCGGAGCACTGGCCGCCCTGTGGGCGAGCGACGAGCGCGATCGCGCCCGCGGCTTTTGCGTTCGCGTCTTGCTGCGCGACGGCGACGGGTTGACCTTGCTCGAGCACACGCTGCCGGACGAAGGCGCGCGCTATCCGGACCTCTCGCCGATCTTTCCGGCCGCGAATCGCATGCAACGCGCCGCCTTCGACCTGGTCGGCGCGCAGTGCGATGCCGACGATCAGCGGCCGTGGACCTGGCAGGCGGCGTGGCCGATCGACCGCTTCCCTTTGCAGCGCGATTTCGAGGTTTCGCCGGCGTGGGAACCCGGACAGGAGGATTATCCGTTCGTGCGGGTCGCCGGCGACGGCGTGCACGAAATTGCCGTCGGGCCCGTCCACGCGGGAACGATCGAGCCGGGGCATTTTCGCTTCCAGGTCGTCGGAGAAAAGGTGCTGCGTCTCGAGGAGCGTCTCGGCTACGCGCACAAGGGCATCGAAAAGCGCTTCGAATCGCTGTCGCTGCTGGACGGCTACCGGCTCGCCGGCCGGGTATCGGGCGACAGTACCGTCGCCTACGCCTGCGCCTACGCCCAGGCAGTGGAATCGATCGCGGCAGGCGACGCGCCGCCGCGAGCGGCGTGGCTGCGCACCCTGTGTCTGGAGCGCGAGCGCATCGGCAGTCACCTGGGCGACTTGGGCTACCTGGGCAACGACGGCGGCTTTGCCTTCGGACATTCGCAGTTCTCGCGTCTCAGGGAGGACGTGCTGCGGCTCAATGATCGCGCGTTCGGCCACCGCCTGATGATGGATGTGGTCGTGCCGGGCGGTGTCGCGCGCGATCTTCGCGCCGAGGATGCGGCGCTGATGCGCGAGCAATGTGCTTCGCTCCAGCGCGAGCTTGCCGTGTTGCGCGACATCTACGACGAGCATGCCGGCCTGCAGGACAGATTTCGCGGCTGCGGCCAGGTCACGCGCGAGCTTGCGATCAAGCTCGGCCTGACCGGTCTCGCCGCGCGCGCCAGCGGGCTCCCCGACGATCTGCGCTGCGATTTCGCCTGGACGCCGTACGACACGCTGGGCGTGCGGCGGGCCACGCGCGCCGACGGCGATGTTGCCGCGCGAGTCGCCGTGCGCTTCGACGAAACGGCCGAATCGCTGCGACTCGTCGGCGCGATACTGGCGGCGATGCCCGACGGCGCTATCGCGGCCACGCTGCCCGAAATGCCGTCGTCGCGGCTGGCGATCGGCTGTGCCGAGGGCTGGCGCGGCCCGGTCTTCATCGCACTGGAAAGCGGACCCGATGGCACGATCCGGCGCTGCCATCCGCACGACCCGTCCTGGCAGAACTGGCCGGTGATCGAGCACGCGGTCATCGGCAACATCGTTCCCGACTTTCCGCTGATCAACAAGTCGTTCAACCTGTCGT
>JBDTNP010000463.1:0-7720 GCA_039933695.1 Betaproteobacteria bacterium
GAGATCGGCGAACATCACGCCGGGGCGCTCGCCGCGATCGTCGAGCAACACCTCGATGCCTGCCGACTCGAGCTCGTCATGCAAGCGATCGGCGGCGGTGCGCACCGCATCGCTGCGGTCGTATCCGATCGGTGCGATGGCGACGGTGAACGGCGCGAGCGGCTCAGGCCACACGATTCCCCTGTCGTCGCAATTCTGTTCGATTGCGGCCGCGACGACGCGGGTGATGCCGATGCCGTAACAGCCCATCTGCATCGGCTGCGGCTGGCCCGCTGCGTCGAGAAAGGTCGCGCCCATCGCCACCGAATAGACGGTTCCCAGCGCAAAGACGTGGCCGACCTCGATGCCGCGCGCGATCGCGAGATCGCCCTTGCCGTCGGGCGACGGATCGCCGGCGACCACCTTGCGGATATCGGCGAGGCGATCGGGCTCGCGGCAATCGCGTCCGAAATTGACGCCGCGCAGGTGATAGTCGGCTTCGTTGGCGCCGCAAACGAAGTCGCTCATCACGGCGACGGTGCGATCGGCGATCAGCGGCATGTCGGGCGGAATCCCCACCGGCCCCAGGTAGCCCGGGGCGCAGCCGGTCGCCGACGCGATCTCCGCGTTGCTCGCCCAGCGAAATCCCTCGAGTCCATCGAGTTTTCCCACCTTGACCTCATTGAGGGTGTGGTCCCCGCGCAATAAAAGCATATGCACTCTGCCGCCGGTGTGCAGCATGATGCATTTGACCGTGCGGCCGAGTGGCAGATGCAATAACGCGGCGACGTCCTCGCAGGTCGACATCCCCGGGGTCGGCACTTTCTGCATCGGCTCGGCCGGTGCCGCGCGGTGCGCGTGCGGCGCGACCGCTTCGGCCAGCTCGACGTTGGCGGCGTAATCGGACCCCGGGCACCAGGCGATCGCGTCCTCACCCGAGTCAGCCAGTACCTGGAACTCGTCCGACGCGCTGCCGCCGATCTGTCCGGTATCGGCGGCGACGGCGCGGAATTCGAGTCCGAGCCGGGTGAAAATGCGGGCGTACGCGTCGTACATCAGCTGGTAGGACTTCAGCATGCCGGCGTTATCGACATCGAACGAGTACGCATCCTTCATGATGAATTCGCGCGACCGCATCACGCCGAAGCGCGGACGCACCTCGTCTCGGAACTTGGTCTGGATGTGGTAGAGATTCACCGGCAGCTGCCGGTAGCTCTTCAGATCCTTGCGCGCGATGTCGGTAATCACCTCCTCGGAGGTCGGCTGCAGGATGAAATCGCGCTGATGGCGATCCTTGAGTCGCAACAGCTCGGGGCCGTACTTGTCCCAGCGTCCCGATTCCTGCCATAGCTCGGCCGGCTGCACGAACGGCATCAGGAGCTCGACGGCGCCGGCCCGGTTCATTTCTTCGCGCACCACCGCTTCCACCTTGCGCAGCACGCGCAGCCCCAGCGGCATCCAGGTGTATATCCCCGCGGAGAGGCGCTTGATCATGCCGGCGCGCAGCATCAGGCGATGACTGGCGAGTTCGGCCTCGGCAGGAGCTTCCTTGAGCGTCGAAAGAAAAAACCGCGATACGTACATCGGCTGCCCGGCTTTTCGGCAAACCATGCATTTTACGTGAAAGGCGCGAACCCTTCGCGCCGGGGCGGCAATGCAGCGGCGGACCCCCGCTTTCAGCGCACGACAACGACCGGGATCTTCGAGTGCGTCAGCACCTTTTGCGTCTCGCTGCCGAGCAGCAGCGCCGAGACGCCGCGCCGACCGTGCGATGCCATTACGATCGCGTCGCAGCGATGCCTGCGCGCCGCGGCGAGAATCGCGCGCCACGGCGTCGAATTGACGACATGCACGCCAGCGAACGCAACCCGCGCCGACTTCGCCTTGGTCGCGACCGCGCCTAGGATCCTGTCGGCCTCGTCCTTGCAGATCGCCGCATACTCGCGACGCGACATCGGCTCGACGATCGCGCCTTCGGCGTACACCGGGAGCGGGTAGTCGGGCGAAGCGTAGAAGGCGGTGAGCCTGGCGCCCAGTGCCTTGGCCAGCGCAACGGCTTGGGTGATCGCCTTGCCGGAAAGCCGCGTGCCGTCGGTCGCGACAAGAATGTTCTTGTACATGGTCCTGCCTCCTGTGGAAGATGCGTCCGCCTGCGGGTGGCTGCGGCAGCGCACGCGCGCAATTATGCGCCGCGGCGCCGGGCTTGGACGCGTGATACCCGCATGCGACAATCGCCAGTCATGGACATCGACGACCCGCGATTGTTCGCAGCGCAGGCCGACTCCTCGCAGACGCCGCTGTTCGAAATGGCCGAGGCGAGCCTCGCGGCCTCGAGCATATCGCGCGCCGACGACATCGATCGCGCGCTGGTCTCGGCGCTGGCGCAGCGATTGATCGCCGGTGAAGGATCGTTCGTCGCGGCGCTGCTTGCTGCGGCTCCGTCCGCGCCTGTCATGCGGCATCTGTGGCGAGGCTTGATCGACGCGTGGCGCGAAGCGTCACGCAGCGAAGAGGAGAACAGCCTGACGGCGACGCTGTTCGCGATCCCGCTGGTCCTGGTCGCGGCGGGCAGGGACGGCGACGGCGAGATCGCCGGCGTGCTCGGTGACACGGTACGCATCGCGGCGATCTTGCGTGAGCACCGGGCGCTGGGCGGCAGCGAGACATTCGCGCTCGCCTCGCCGCTGGTCGCATCCGATGCGTTCGACCTCGCGCGACTGCCGCAGCTCCTGGCGTGGCAACGGCAGGCTGCCGACGGCGGCGTCGATCATCTCGATCTGCATCCGACGCCGATCGCGACCAAGCTCGGACAGGAAGGCGTGCACTTGCGCTTTCTCGCCGGCGTGGCACTCGCCGCGCCGAATGCCGATCTGCTGCGCGAAGGGGACACCCCCACCGGCGCGATGGCACTCGCGCAGGAGCTCGCCCGCCAGCTCGCCGGGCCCGGCTATTCGGTGCTGGCGCTGCCTCGCGCCGCACAGTCGCCGCTGGCCGCGCTGCAGCAGGGACGCGCCGCGCAGCGCGATATCGGCGCGCAGCTTTTTGCCAGCAACGCAATTCGGCGCCTCCGCGCCAGCGTCGGCGAGCCATCGGCGGTGATCAGCGCGCACCGCTGTGTCGGCGCACCGGGCGGCGGCGAATTGCGTCTGTCGCTGTCCAGCCCGTTCGATCCGAGTCGGGCCGAGGGCTTTCGCTGTCCTTTATTTGCCGGCGATCGCGCCTGCGACGTGGCGCGAATGCTCGCCGACCTGATGCGCGATTGCCGCGTCACCGACATCCAGTCGCTCCCGGGCGTGCACGCCGATCGCGATACGGCGACCGGTTTGACCTTGCTGTTCAAAGCCGACGCCGTCGCCGAGGCGCGTCAGTCGATCGTGCATTGAGGCTGCCGATGCGCAAGCTCCACGGCAATGGCGATCCGGCAGAGCGGTGCCGGATCACGCTGGAAGAGGCGGCGCCGCTGCTGCCCACGCCGGACGGCAAGCGATCGGTAGCGCTGTTCGAGCACGGGACATTGCAGGTGAAACTCTATGCGCCCCGCGGCGTCGACCCGCAGTCGCCGCACACGCGCGATGAGCTCTACGTGATCGCGCGCGGTGCCGGATGGTTCGTCAACGGAAAGGCTCGCCATCGCTTTGCGCCGAACGACGTGCTGTTCGTGCCGGCCGGCGCCGTGCATCGTTTCGAGCAGTTTTCGGACGACTTCGAGGCGTGGGTGTTCTTCTACGGACCCGAAGGCGGGGAGCCCGAGGAAAACTGAGGGCGCTCGAGCCCTTGGCGCCGTCGCGTCCTGACTACCGGCGCCTGATCTTGCCGATGCCGCTGATTTCCTGCTCAAGCCGCGGATTGCCGGCGTATTCGACCAGTCCGGCGCCCGAAATGTCGGCCTTCAGCAGCGTCTTGGCGTTGACGATCGCCTTGCCCGCACCGCTGACGCGCACCCCGACGTTTTCGCTGACCAGCTCGGCCGCCTGATAGGACCCCGCACCCGACAGATCGATGTCCTGATCGGCCACCTTGCCGGCGATCTCGGCCTTGATCGCGCCAGCGCCGTCCAGACGCAGCCTGGTTGCCTGCAGGTCGCCAATCTTGAGCTTGCACGCGCCGGCGAAATCGAGCCGCAGCTCGTTCGCCTTCAGGCTCTCGGCAACGATGTTGACCGCGCCGGCCGCCTCGATGCGCTCGATCTGGATCAGGTCGATCGTGATCCGCGGCGTGCGCGTGGCACTGCCTCCAGTCATCCATTGCCACCAATGGCTCTGATCGACCAGGCTGATGCGCAGCGTCCGGCCCCGCACGTCGGTCCGGATCTGCTTCAGGCCGTGCGCCGTCGCCTCGAGGGTAAGGCCCTCGGTTGTTCCCTGCCGCAGCGTAATATCGGCTTGCCCGGCGATTTCGATCCGCGAAAAGCCGGCCACGGCCCGCGTCTCCCGCAGGACGTCCGCGGCGTAGCCGTCGCTGGCGGCGAGGGTCGTCCAGACAGCGGCAACAGCGATCAGCAGGTTTTTCACGGCGACTTCCCAATGGCGGCGATACCGGTTGGATGCGCCGGGCAGCGACGGCGGATTCATGATTTTCATGGCCGGCGCCGTCAAATCGGCTTGAAATCCGCCCGATAGCGGCGGGCGTTGTCGACGTAATGATCGGCGATGGCGCGGATCCTGGCGACCTCGTCGTCGTCGAGCGTGCGCACGACCTTGCCGGGCGAGCCCAGCACCAGCGAACGGTCGGGGATCGTCTTGCCCTCGGCGATCAGCGTGTTGGCGCCGATCAGGCAGTCGCAGCCGACCTGGGCGCCGTTGAGGATGACCGCCTTGATGCCGATCAGCGAGCCTTCGCCGATCGTGCACCCATGCAGCATCACCAGGTGGCCGACCGAAACCGACGGGCCCAGGGTCAGCGCCACGCCGGCGTCAGTGTGCAGCACCGAGCCGTCCTGGATGTTCGATCGCCGGCCGATGGTGATCGTGTCGTTGTCGCCGCGGATGACGACGTTGAACCAGACCGACGACTCGCTTTCGAGAACGACGTCGCCGATGACGGTGGCGTTGGGCGCGACATAGTGTCCGCTGCCGATCAGCTGCACCTTGCGGGAACCGAGAGCGTAGAGCATCAAAGCGGGCGTGGGAGTGAGGCGGCAATGATACGGCAAGCCGGCAGCTCTCGCCGGCCGCTATAATCACGCTCCCCCAGGGCAGTATCTTCCGCCGATGAACCTCGACCGCGTTCGCGCCGGCAACGACGTCCCGAACGATTGCAACGTGATCATCGAGATCCCGATGCACGGCGATCCGATCAAGTACGAAGTCGACAAGGAGACCGGCGCGGTGTTCGTCGACCGCTTCATGTCGACGGCGATGCACTACCCGTGCAACTACGGCTACATTCCGAACACGTTGTCCGACGACGGCGACCCCTCCGACGTGCTGGTGCTGTCGCCGGTGCCGCTGATCACCGGCGTCGTCGTGCGCTGTCGCCCGATCGGCATGCTCAAGATGGACGACGAAGCCGGCGGCGACGCCAAGATCCTGGCCGTGCCGATCGACAAGCTGACGGAACTCTATCGGGCGATCCATTCGCCAGACGATCTGCCGGAAATCAGCACGCGACAGATCGCCCATTTCTTCGAGCACTACAAGGATCTCGAGCCCGGCAAATGGGTCCGCGTCTCGAGCTGGGTGGGCGCCGACGAAGCCAAGGCCGAGATCATGGCCAGCGTTGCGCGTTACCGGGCGGCGCAACCAAAGCCGCGTTTCTAGACCAGGCCTCGACTACGCGCCCTCAGTGCTCCGGTGGCGCACCTGCTGCAGCTGTGCGTGGCCATGCGCGACCCGCGCGCACCAGCCGCGTGCCGGCCAGGCGGTCGTGCAGGAACCGGCGGTCCCGATCGACGAATGCCCAGACGTAGTTCGCCGCCAGCAAGGCGAGAGCCCACCGGCGATGGCCGTAGGGCCGCAGGGCGAGGTACGCGGCGATCGCAAAGGTCGGGCCGACCCAGCCGGCAACATAGCGCGCGGCCGCTCGCTCCAGGCTTACGGCGCCGCCTGCGGTCGTTACCAGGATAAGCCCCCAGGTGCGCATCGGCAGCGTGCGTCTGTCGCCGCTCCAGAGCCAGATGCAATAGGCGCCAAAGACAGCGAACAGGCAGGCGAACGAGATAACACGTCCGCTCGGACGCGGCAGGGTCAGCGCACCGCTCGCTTTGGCGGTGTCAGCGCCGAGCACCGGCAGCAGGACAAGGCCGACGGCCACGGCTAAGGCGCAGAGCAGCAGGACTTCGTACAGGCTGGCGGCGAGGCGCCGCGCGATGCCGGCCTGAGGCGGATCCACCGGCCCCGTCCCGCGTCCGAGGCTCACGGTCGTTGCTTATCGGCTGGCTGCCGGCGGTGCCGGTGCGGGCGGGGGTGGGGGTGCCTTCGGTTTGCCGGCGGTCGAGGCGTTCTCGCCCTTGCGTGCGAGCTCCCGCCGTTTTTCGGGTGGCAGTTGCTGGTACTCCTGCCATTTTTCCCGGACCGCTTTCCGTTCTTCCGGCGGCAGCTGCTTCAACGACTTGTATTGCTCCCGAGCTACCCGCCGCTGGTCCGGCGTCAGGCTCGCCCAGGCGCTCATCTGCTGCTGGACTCGCTCTTGCTGCGTCGGAGGCATTTTCGGATATCGCTGCGCGATCCCCAGCCATTTCTGTTTGCGCTGTGCATCCAATTGATCCCACTGCGGGGCAAGGGGCGCGAGCGCCGCCTTATTGGTCGGCGAAAGCTCGGCCCAGGCCGGCGAATGGATGAGGACCGGCGGCCCCGCGAGGGCGAGGCTCGACGCGCCGTAGCAGGCCGCCGCGAGCAGCGCGGCGACGACCCAGGCTGTCAGCGATGTCAGTTGTCGGTACCGTGCTTCAACCAAGCTGGAAATCCGCGGTCAAGATAGGCTTCAATCGGCAAGTCCGAGGTCAGGATGGCCGCGTCGGTTTCCTCGATGTCCCGGACTTGCTGCACGGATTGCCAGTATTGGAAGTAAAGCGCTGCGCCGACGATAAGCAGGACTCCGATCCAGACCCGTGCGTCGGTCAGGACGTGCCGCTTGCCGGGATTCCCCGCAGCGCCGCCGGCGCCGGCCAGCGCGAGCTCGGCCGCACGCTCAGGCTCGGCGAGGGCGGCCAAGGCTTCCCGCCGGGCAACCTGGAGGCGATAAGCCGTGCCGGACTTGAGCTCCGCCGAGCCGCGGTCGAGATAAGCCGTTATTTTTTTTGCGATTTCGCGTTCATCGTTCATAAAGAAATACCCTTGGCCTTTAGCGTCTCGGCCAGCGCCCGAACCGCCCGGGAGCAGTGCGTCTTCACACTGCCCTCCGAGCAACCCATCGCCGCAGCAGCTTCGGCCACATCCAACTCTTCCCAGTAACGCAGAAGAAAGGCTTGCCGTTGACGCGCGGGAAGTCGGGACACCGCCTGCTCGATCATGCCCACGACCTCTCCCTGCTCGACCTGGCTGGCGGGGTCAGCAGCGATATTGGAGTCCGACTTGGCCGCCATCGTTTCCAAAGGGTCGTAATCATCGTCTTTTTCGTCCTTTTGCCCGAATGCCGACAGTAGCGTCGTCCAGGTCGAGCGCACTTTTTGCCTGCGGAAGTGGTCGTGTATGGTGTTCTGCAGGATGCGCTGGAACAGCATCGGCAACTCGGCCGGCGGCTTGGCTGAGTACTTTTCGGTAAGCTTCAGCATCGCATCCTGAACGACGTCCAGCGCGGCGTC
>JBDTNP010000464.1:0-2086 GCA_039933695.1 Betaproteobacteria bacterium
CGTCGCCAGCAAGGAACAAGCGATGATATTGCATCGGCTCGACCACATGGCTGCGCATGCCGGTCACGCCTTTTTCGATGACCGCACCCTCGCGCAGCGTCCAGCCATCGCCGGTTTCGAGCCGCGTATGCAGTTCCTCCCAGATCCGCGCATCGGGCCACGCATCGGGGCGCTCGTCGGGACTTACCTGCAGGTAGAGGCGAGTGATCTCCGGCGAACGCATGCTGTAGAGGGCAAAGCCGCGCTCGTGGTAGGCATAGATCAGCTCGTCGTGTGTCGGCGGCGCCTTGGCCAGGATGCCCAGCCAGGCAAACGGATAAGTGCGCTCGAAGCTGTGCAGTGCACCGCTGGGAATCGCCGTCCGGCAGACGCCGTGAAAGCCGTCGCAGCCGGCGACGATATCGCAATCGAATCGAATCTGCTCGCCCCCGTCGCGAAACGAGACACCCGGCGCGCTCGTCTCGATGTCGTGAAGGCGCACGTCGCTGACGCTGAAGCGGATATCGCCTCCGTCGGCAAGCCGGTGGCGAATCAGATCCTTGATCACCTCCTGCTGCCCATAGACGGTGATGGCGCGGCCCCCGGTAAGCTCGGTCATGGCGATGCGATGGCCCCGGCCGTCGAAGCGAAGCTCGATACCGTGATGGACGAGGCCTTCGCGCTTCAGACGTGCGCCGACGCCCGATGCCTCGAGCAGGTCGACCGTCCCCTGCTCGAGCACGCCCGCGCGCACCCGATGCTCGACATAGCCGCGGCTGCGATTTTCGATGATGGCCGATTCGACGCCCTCCCGGTGCAGCAGGTGCGACAGCAGGAGCCCCGCCGGCCCGGCGCCGACGATGCAGACCTGCGTGCGCAAGCGCTTCATCCCGTACGGGACTGCGTCAGCGGTCAGCGCGGCGCCTGTTCCATCTGCGCAAACACTTCCTCGGCCAGATGAAACGCGGTGTTGGCCGCTGGAACGCCGCAATAGATCGCCGTCTGCAGCAGGACCTCCTTGATCTGGTCGCGCGTGACCCCGTTGTTGAAGGCAGCGCGAACATGCAGCCGGAATTCGTCCGTCCGATTGAGCGCCACCATCATCGCGACAGTGATCAGGCTCCGCGTATGCCGCGGCAATCCTGGCCGGGTCCAGATTTCTCCCCACGCGTAGCGCGTGATCAACTCCTGGAACTCCTCGTTGAATGCGTCCCTTTTGGCGAGCGTGCGATCGACGTGCGCGTCGCCGAGCACCGCGCGCCTGACGTTCATTCCCTTGTCGTAACGTTCATCCTCTTCCATCGCTTGCGCTCCGGGTCAGAAATCGAAAAACACGGTTTCGTTCTCGCCCTGCAGGACTAGATTCCACTGCAGCGTCGCCTTCGCCTGAGGCGATCGCTTCGCGATCAGTGTCGCACGCCGCTCGGCGGGAACCAGCAACAGGATCGGGTCACCTGCGTTGCCTGGATCGTCGGGAAAGTAGATACGGGTCAGCAGATGTTTCAGCAATCCGCGCATGAACACCGTGACGACCAGATGCGGCGCCTGCATCGCGCCGTTCGGACCCGGCACCGGCCCGGGCTTGACGGTGGTGAAGCGAAATGCGCCTTCGGCGTCGGTCAGGATGCGGCCGAAGCCGCGGAATTTGCCGGCCCCCGAAGCGTTCGCGTCTTCGGCATGCATGTACTTTCCGCTGGCATCGGCCTGCCAGATTTCGAGCACCGCGTCGCTGACTGGGTTGCCGTCTCCGTCGACGGCTCGTCCTTCGATCGTCAGATGCTCGCCCGCCGCGCCCGATGCCGCGATGGCGTCGATGGCAAGCGCTGCGAAGCCGATCCGCAGGTAGGGGCCGACAGTCTGCGACGGTGTCGTAAGGAGGCTCACGATGGATTTTCTTAGCTTCTCTTGGTCGCCATCGGCGTCTCGCTGCGCCCGCGCAGCACGATATCGAAACGGTAGGCAAGCGCAATGTCGGGGATCGTGCGCTCCCAGTCGAAGTCGGCGATCAGGCGGCGCCGTGCGAGATCGTCGGGAACGCTGTTGTAGATCGGATCATAGGCAAGCAGCGGGTCGCCCGGAAAATACATCTGCGTCACCAGCCGCTGCA
>JBDTNP010000465.1:0-1572 GCA_039933695.1 Betaproteobacteria bacterium
GTCAATTACTACAACAGTCACGTCGAAGCCGAGGCCCTTTGCGCGGCGCTTCGCGCGACCGGCCGCCGGGCGCACGCGTTCCAGGGCAGCGTCGGCCTGCCCGACAGCGTCGACGAGATGTTCGCCGCGATCGCCACGCATTACGACCGCATCGACATCGTCGTCAGCAACGCCGCCAGCGGCGTGCTCAAGCCGGCGATGGCGATGTCGCTCAAGCACTGGCGCTGGTGCCTGGAGACCAACGCGTTTGCGCTGTCGCTGCTCGCGCAGCACGCGGCGCCGCAGATGCGCGAAGGCGGGCGCATCATTGCGATGTCGAGCCTTGGCGCGTCGCGCGCGATGCCCGATTACGGCTTCATCGGCGCGTCCAAAGCCGCGCTCGAGTCGCTGGTGCGCACGCTGGCGCAGGAGCTCGGGCCGAAGAATATCCGCGTCAACGCCGTCAGCGCCGGCGTCGTCGACACCGACGCGCTGCGCCACTTTCCGAATCGTGAGGAGCTGCTGGCCAATTTTGCACAACGCACCCCCGCCGGACCGGTGCTGACGCCGGAGGACGTGGCCGGCGCCGTCTATCTACTCTGCCTGCCCGAGGCGGCGATGATCACCGGTCATACGCTGGTCGTTGACGGCGGATTCTGCATCTCGGGATGACCCGGCGATGAAGATCGATTCCGGGCTGGCCGGCAAGGTCGCGATCGTCACCGGCGGCAGCCGCGGCATCGGGCGTGCGATCGTCGAGCTTCTCGCCGACGAAGGCGCCGACGTCACGTTCTTCTATCGCGACAACGCACAGGCCGCGGCGGATGTCGTCGCCGCCGGTGCAGGGGCGGGCACGGCGATCGGGGCCGAGCAGGTCGACGTCTGCGACGTCAGGGCCTGCGCCGACGCGGTCGAGCGCGTCGCGGCGCGCACCGAGCGGATCGACATCCTGGTCAACAACGCCGGAGTCATCCGCGACAATCAGCTTGCGGCGCTCGCCGACGAGGACATCCGCGCCGTCCTCGACACCAACATCGGCGGCGTGTTCAATATGACCCGTGCGGTGATTCCGCACATGATCGTGCAGCGGTCCGGCAAGATCATCAACCTTTCGTCGGTCAGCGCCGAGAAGGGCGGGCGCGGCCAGACCAACTACGCGGCGAGCAAGGGCGCGATCAACGCCTTCACCCGCTCATTGGCGGTCGAGCTCGCGCCGCGGAAGATCACGGTCAACGCCGTCGCACCCGGCGTGATCGAAACCGAAATGTCTCAGGACGTGCGCGAGCTCGCCGGCGACGAGGTGAAGGCGCGCATCCTGCTCAAGCGTTACGGCAAGCCCGAGGAAGTCGCGTATGCAGTCTGGTTTCTCGCCTCACGCTACGCGGACTACGTGACCGGACAGGTTGTCGCCGTCGACGGCGGCTTCAAAATGGAGTGAACAGCATGGCGCAAAATGAGATAAGCAAGGAAGAGATCCTCGCGGTGTACCCGAAGGTCGCCGAGACGATGGCCGATGCGCTCGGCTGCGACGTCGAAGAGGACAAGCTGGACGTGTCGCTGATCGAGGGACTCGACGCCGAGTCGATCGACTTT
>JBDTNP010000466.1:0-6606 GCA_039933695.1 Betaproteobacteria bacterium
GCGCGTCGATCGTGATCGAGTCGCCTTCCTCGACCAGCGCGATCGTGCCGCCGACGTACGCCTCGGGTGCGATATGGCCGACGACCATGCCCCAGGTGCCTCCCGAAAAACGGCCGTCGGTGATCAGTCCGACGCTCTCGCCCAGCCCCTGGCCGATCAGGGCCGACGTCGGCGCCAGCATTTCCTGCATGCCCGGCCCGCCTTTCGGGCCTTCGTAGCGGATCACCATCACGTCGCCGGGCTTGATTTTCTTGCCGATGATCGCGTCGAGCGCCGCCGGCTCCGAATCGAACACGCGCGCCGGCCCGGTGATGGACAAGCTCTTCAAGCCGGTGATCTTTGCCACACAGCCTTCAGGCGCGAGGTTCCCCTTGAGGATCGCCAGGTGTCCCTGCGCGTACATCGGCCGGTCCCACGGCCGGATGACCTCCTGGTCGCGACGCGGCGTGTCGGCGACGTGGGCAAGTTCCTCGCCGATCGTCTTGCCGGTGATCGTCATGCAGTCGCCATCGATAAGATCGTGGGCCAGCAACATCTTGAGCACCTGCGGCACGCCGCCGGCGGCGTTGAAATCGACGGCGACGAAGCGGCCCGAAGGCTTCAGATCGCAGAGCACCGGCACGCGCTGGCGCACGCGCTCGAAATCGTCGATCGACCATTCGACGTCGGCCGCGGCGGCAATGGCGAGGTAGTGCAGGACCGCATTGGTCGAGCCTCCGGTCGCCATCACCAGCGCTATCGCGTTTTCGATCGAGCGGCGCGTGATGATGTCTCGCGGCTTGAGATCGAGCTCGATCGCATGCACGAGCGCGCTCGCCGACGCCGCCGCGCTGTCGGCTTTCTCGGGATCGGGCGAGGCGAGTTGCGAGCTGCCGAGCAGACTCATCCCCAGTGCCTCGAACGACGAGGACATCGTGTTGGCCGTGTATTGCCCGCCGCAGGCGCCGACGGTCGGACAGGCGTTTTTCTCGATGCCGTCCAGGTCCTCCTTCGACATCTTGCCGGCGGTGAACGCGCCCACCGCCTCGAACGGGCTGATAATGGTCAGCGTCTGGCCCTTCCAGTGACCCGGCTTGATCGTGCCGGCGTAGACGAAGATCGCCGGCACGTTCATTCGCGCCATCGCCATCATCGAGCCCGGCATGTTCTTGTCGCATCCGCCGACGCAGACGACGCCGTCCATGCACTGCCCCATCACCGCGACCTCGATCGAGTCGGCGATGACCTCGCGCGACACCAGCGAATATTTCATTCCTTCGGTGCCCATGCCGATGCCGTCGGTCACCGTCGGGAAGCCGAACACCTGCGGCTTCGCGCCGGCGGCGGCCAGTGCCGCCATCGCGCGGTCGACCAGCGGCTGGATACCGGCATTGCAGGGATTCATCGTGCTGTGACCGTTGGCCACGCCGACAATCGGCTTGTCGAAGTCGTCGTCGCCGAAGCCTACGGCGCGCAGCATCGCGCGGTTCGGCGAGCGGGCGACGCCCTGCGTGATAATGCGGCTGCGTCGGTTGTTGGGCATGGCGTCTCGCGGATCCTGATTGGGTTGTCGATGATACGGCGCTGCCGTCGCTTCGCGCGAGTGCGGTGCGGATGCGTCAGCGCCTTGGTGCGGCGACCACGGCGCGCCGGGCCTGGAGTATCCCGGACAGCACCAGCGCCATGCCGATCAGATGCTGCCAACCGGGGCGCTCGTCGAGGAAGGCGATCGCGAGCAGGCTTCCGAACAGCGGCACCAGGTGGATGAACAAGCTGGCGTGGACCGGCCCGACGCGGTCGACGGCGTTGTTGTAGCAGAGCGTCGCGGCGAGGCTGGAAAATAGCGCGAAATAACCGATTGCCGCGAGCGCCTGCCACGACAGGTCGGGCGTTGCCGACAGAGCGCTATCGAGCAGGAAAATGGGCGTCGCGATCACGGTGCCGATTGCGCCGGTGACGAAAACGTAACCGAGCGGCGAGAGCTCGGCCGGGCGATAGCGCAGCAGCACTGCGTAGAACCCCCAGAGGAACAGCGCCAGCAGCATGATCAGATCGCCGACATTCGGCGCCAAGGTGAAAAGCGTTCCGGGGTGACCGTGCGCGACGATGAACAGCACTCCCGCAAGCGAGATGAGGAAGCCCAGCAGCGCTCGCGCCGGCGGCAGGTGCTTGAGGAGGATCCACGACGCGACCATCACCCAGATCGGAATCGTCGAGTTCAGGAGCGTCGTGTTGGTCGCCGTCGTGTAGTGCAGCGACCAGTAGGTCAGCGCGTTGTAAAGCCCGGTGCTCATCACGCTCAGCAGCAACAGGATGCGCCAGGAGCGCAACAGCAGCGCGCGCCGCGCGACGACCTCGCGCCAGCAGAACGGCGCCAGCACCGCGATCACGATCACCCAGCGCCAGTACGCCAAGGCTATCGGCGACATGGCGCCGGCGACGGCGCGCCCGATGACCATATTGCCCGCCCAGAACAGCGAGGTCAGCGCCAGCAAGGTTGCCGGGGAGGTGCGGTCGAGGATCGAAGGACGCATCGGGTTTGCCAAGTCGGAGAGGTTTTATAGCGCTGGCGCTGTGATACTGTCCAATACACTTTATCGCTATAATTGATGCGATTAAGGTATTGATGGTAGATCTTCGCCGCCTTCGCTATTTCGTTGCCGTCGCCGAGTCGCTGCACTTCGGGCGCGCCGCAGCGCGCCTGCACATGTCGCAGCCGCCGCTGTCGCGACAGATCCAGCAGCTCGAGCGCGAGATCGGCGTGCTGCTGTTACGCCGCAGCAAGCGGCGCGTCGAGTTGACCGACGCCGGCGCTTACCTGCTGGATCAGGCGCGCATGATGCTGGCCGACGCCGAGACGCTCGCCGTCAGGACGCGGCGGGTGGAGTCCGGCGAGACCGGTCGCTTGACGCTGGGCTTCATCAGCACCGTCGATTACAGCGTCCTGCCCGGATTGCTCAGCGCCTATCGCGCAGCGCATCCAGGCGTCACACTCGAGTTGCGCGAGCTGACCAGCGACGTCCAGCTGCGCGAGCTGCACGATGGGCGCATCGACGCAGGCATGCTGCTGGCGCCGGTCGACGATGCGGCGCTGGCGATGCTGCCGCTGCTGCGCGAGCCGCTGGTTGCCGCCTTGCCGGCAGACGATCATCTGGCGCGATCGCGCGCTGCCCTCTCGCTGACGTCGCTGGCTGGGCGGCCATTCGTCATCTTTCCGCGTTCGGCCGCGGCCGGCCTGTACGACGCGATCATCGAATTCTGCCGGCAGGCCGGCTTCACGCCGCGCATCGCGCAGGAAGCGATCCAGATGCAGACGATCGTCAGTCTCGTCTCGGCCGGCCTGGGTGTCGCCCTGGTGCCGGCGTCGCTGCGCCATATGCGTCGGCGCGGCGTCGTCTACCGGCAGCTGCGGCAGGACTCGCCACTGCTGACGGTCCTGCTCGCGTGGCGGGCAGCCAGCCGCAGCGCGTGTCTTGCGCAATTCGTGGCCACGGCGCGGGCGTCGCTCCGCCGAGCGCCAGCGCGCCGGGTCGCCGCGGCGGCAATGTCATAATCAGCCGATGCTGGTCCACCCGCAATTCGATCCGGTCGCCATCCATCTGGGCCCGCTTGCCGTGCGTTGGTACGGGCTGATGTACCTGGTCGGGTTCGTGCTGTTCGTCGTTTTCGGCAAGATACGAGCGCGGCAAAACCTCCTCACCGGCTGGCATCCCCGCGACGTCGACGACATGCTGTTCTATGGCGTCTTCGGCGTGATTCTGGGCGGCCGTCTCGGCTACATCCTGTTCTACAAGCCGATGTACTACCTGGCGCATCCGATGGAAACGCTCGCGCTCTGGCAGGGCGGCATGAGCTTTCACGGCGGCTTCCTGGGCGTCTTGATCGCGCTGCTGGTCTATGCGCGGGTCCGGCACAAGCGCTGGCTGGACGTGACCGACTTCGTTGCGCCGCTGATTCCGCTGGGGCTCGCGTTCGGACGGCTGGGCAATTTCATCAACGGCGAGCTCTGGGGACGCGTGACGGATCCGGGAGCCCCCTGGGCGGTCCTGTTTCCACAGGCGGCGGACGAGGACAAAGCCTGGGTGGCTGCGCACGCGCAGCAAGCGCTCGCTCGCGGTCTCTCCGAGGTGTACGAGCGCACCGGCATGTTGCCACGCCATCCGTCGCAACTCTACGAAGTCGGCCTGGAGGGACTCGCGCTGTTCGTGCTGCTCTGGTTGTACGCCCGTCGCAAGCGCCCGCTGGGTGCGGTGTCGGGCCTGTTCCTCGTCGGCTACGGTGCGTTCCGCTTTATCGTCGAGTTCGCGCGCGAGCCCGACAACTTCCTCGGACTCCTGGCGCTCGGATGGTCGATGGGGCAGTGGCTGTCGCTGCCGATGATCGTCGCCGGTAGCGCGTTGATGGTCTGGGCCTACGTGCGAGCCCGGCGAACCGAGCAGACGATCGTCGGCTGAGGCCCGAGCAGGCGACGCGAGCGGTCGGAGAGCCTAGTCGATGCGGCGGTAGTCGCCGTCCAGAGGGTCGCCGAATCCGCTGCCGGCGGTCTGGGTGGCAAGCTGGCGACCCAGGTTGATCGGCAGCAGGAGCAGTGCGATCGCGAGGAGGTCGGACAAGAGGCCCGGAAGGATGAACAACATAGCGGCCAGGACCTTGCGGCCGCTGTCGACCAGCCCGCGCATCAGCGGCTGATCGCCGCGGAGCGCGCCGAGCGTCCGGGCGCGAAAGCCGCCTCGCTCGTGCCGCAAGAGCAGCGTCCCGACGGCAGCCGATGCCAGCAGCCATACCAGGGTCGGGATGCCGGTCCAGCGCGCGAAGCGCATCGTCACCATCAGGTCGATGACCGGGAAAGACAGTAAAATGAACAGCACGATAAAGCGCATGGAGGCTCCTTGTCACCGGCCGCGGCTCCGGATAGGCCCGCACAGGGGCCCGGGGCGTTCATCCTCGTCCTGACCACGCTGCCGGAACGATCTGCGGCGGAAGCACTGGCGCGCGAACTGCTTGAAGCCAGGTTGGCGGCGTGCATTCACGTCGGCGCGACGTTGCGCTCACTTTACCATTGGCGCGGAGAAATCGAAACGGCCGACGAAACGCAACTGATGATCAAGACGCGCGGCGCACTTTACGCGCCGCTGGAGGCCGCGATCCTGGCGCGCCATCCTTACGAACTTCCGGAGATTGTCGTTGTCCCGATCAGCCATGGACTTCCAGCCTACCTGCAGTGGATCGCGGCCGAGACCTCGCCTCGGAGTGATTAAGCGCGCGGCAAGGGCGCTGGCGACCGCCGCGGTGCTGGCGCTCGCCGGGCAGGCGCTCGGCCAGGCCCCTCCGTTGTCGCCGGACAAGGCTTTTCTTTTTTCGGCCAAGGCGCTCGATGCGCAGACGGTCGAAGCGCGCTTCACGATCGCGGACGGATACTACCTGTATCGCGACAAGATCCATTTTGCGGTCGACCCGGCAAGCGGCGCGCTGCTTACGCCGGCGCTGCCCGCCGGCAAGATCAAACAGGACGAGTTTTTCGGCCGGGTCGAGACCTACCGCGGCACCGTGACGGTCAACCTGGCGATCCGGAATTTCACCCCGGGCAAGCCGCTGGTCATTCGCGCGGAATCGCAAGGCTGTGCCGACATCGGCATCTGCTACCCCCCGACGACGCAGACGGCCACGGTTGCGCTCCCGGCCGGAAGCGTCGTTCCTAGCGTCCCCGAAGCGCCGAAAAAGACCTGGTTCAATTGACTAGGCTGCAGGCGAGAAAGCAAGCACTCGCTATCGCCTCCGATGGCGCTGCGGCTTCGTAACCGCGTCTCGATCGTTGCGGCTGCGATGCTCGCGCTGGCGGCCGGCATCGGCTTGGCGCTGTTCGACCGCGCGCCGGCCGACGCCACGGCGTTGCTCGCGCTGTCGCTGCCGGATCCGACCGGACGCCCCCAACCGCTGGCCCAGTGGCACGGCAAGGTGCTGGTCGTCAATTTCTGGGCGACATGGTGTGCGCCGTGCCGCGAAGAGATGCCGGACCTGGTCCGCGCGCAAAAGGAGTATGGCGCTAAAGGTCTGCAAATCGTCGGTATCGCCGCCGATAATGCCGACAAAGTCCAGCAATTCGCAAAGGAGATCGACCTTAACTATCCGGCGCTGATCGGAGGTTACGCTGCGATCGATCTTTCGAAGGACCTGGGCAACAACTTGGTCGCTTTACCGTTCACCTTGATCCTCGACCGCCAAGGCAAGGTCGCTTACACGCATCTCGGCGCGGTCAAACCCGACAAGTTGCGGGATGTGATCACCAAGCTGCTCTAGCTCCGGGTTCTCGCCCAACTCCTCGGCCACCACCCAGTCCGCTGGCCGCAGAAAGCCCGCCGTCATCCCCGCTTCCCGCGGCGCGGAGCCGATCGATCGTCTGCGCAAATCCGGTCAAACACTGGACAACATGAGCGTATCTCCTGCAAACTCGTCGCCTACGAGGGCAAGGGGGCCCCCAATTCATGGCTGGACAAAAGCGCACGAGCGCTAGGGCCGCAAGCAAGGTCCGCCGGCCCGGCAGCGCGGCGGCAGTGCTGGTGCTGCACGGTCCGAATCTGAATCTTCTCGGCACGCGCGAGCCGGCGATCTACGGCCACGACACGCTCC
>JBDTNP010000467.1:0-7281 GCA_039933695.1 Betaproteobacteria bacterium
CCGGCACGACATGCTGCACGTTGAGCTGGTAATCATGCGCGATGCGATCGAGCTCGCCGGTCGTGATGCCGGGCCGGACATGCGGCGTGATGAAGTCGAGCAGCTCGGAGGCAAGCCGGCCGGCGATGCGCATCTTGTCGATCTCTTCGGCGGTCTTGATGGAAACGGACATCATCGGTTCCGTGTCGGGTTTGAATGCGGCGCTCCCGCGCCGCCGCTACGCGCGCGTCACGCGCGCAACAGCTCGTTGATCCCGGTCTTGGCCCGGGTGCGCGCATCGACCTGCTTGACGATGACCGCGCAATACAGGGCGCAATTGCCTTCGGACGACGGCAAGGTCCCGGCGACGACGACCGAGCCCGCGGGGACGCGGCCGTAGCCGACCTCGCCGGTCGCACGGTTGTAGATCTTGGTGCTCTGGCCGATGAACACGCCCATGCCGAGCACCGAGTTCTCCTCGACGATCACGCCTTCGACGACCTCGGAGCGCGCCCCGATAAAGCAGTTGTCCTCGATAATGGTGGGGTTGGCTTGCAGCGGTTCCAAGACCCCGCCGATGCCGACGCCGCCTGAAAGGTGGACGTTGCGCCCGATCTGCGCGCACGAGCCGACGGTCGCCCAGGTATCGACCATGGTTCCGCTGTCGACATAGGCGCCGATGTTGACGTAGCTCGGCATCAGCACGACGTTGGGCGCGATATACGCGCCCCGCCGCGCCACCGCCGGCGGCACGACCCGCACGCCGGCCTGGGCGAAGGCCTGCTGGTCGAACTGGGCGAACTTGGTCGGCACCTTGTCGTAAAACCGGAACGGCGCCCCGGGCGCGGCCAGCCCGATCGGCGCGTTTTCCGCCAGACGAAACGACAGCAGAACCGCCATCTTCAGCCATTGGTGCGTCACCCATTCGCCGCCGCGCTTTTCGGCGACGCGGACGCGTCCCGCGTCAAGGTCGGCGATGGCCGCGGCGACGGCGTCGTCGACCTCGCGCGGGGCCGTCGCCGGCGTAAGCTCGGCGCGCCGCTCCCAGGCGGATTCGATTGTTTGCTGCAGGGTGGTCATCGCGAAGGGCGCACGGCGCCGGGTCGGCGCGGGGCAAAACGACATTTTACCCGCTGGCGCGGGTCCCCGCGTACCAGTTCGAAACGGCGATCTGGCGACGTTGCGCACACCGACGATACGGTCACGGTTTCGTGCGAAAATCCAGCGGCGCTTGCGAGCCGGGTTGCCGGATTTCGCGCCGGCACCTGTTTGCTCCCTTCTAGTCGACCGAACCCGCCAAATGCTCGACCTCGCGAATGCTCGCAGCCTCCGATGAAGGTACTGTTAATCGCCGAGGCGGTTACGCTGGCGCACGTCGGCCGCTCGATTCGGCTCGCGTCGATACTTCACGCCAACGGCACCGACGTCGAGCTTGCATGCGACAGTCGGTATCGCGCATTCCTGACCGGCCTCGACTTTCCGGTCCGATCGATCCAGTCGATTCCCACCGACACCTTTCTCGATGCGTTGGCGCGAGGTCGGCCCGTGTTTTCCATCGCGGCACTGAGTGCGTACATTGCCGAGGATCTCTCGATACTTCGGGAAGCGAATGCGGACGTGGTCGTGGGGGATTTTCGACTTTCCTTATCCGTGAGTGCCCGCGTTGCCGGCATTCCGTACGTCAACGTAACAAATGCATATTGGAGTCCTTACGCCAGGCCGCACTTCCGGATCCCGAGTCTTCCATTTGTGCCTCGTTGGGGTCTCAAGCCGGCGAGCGCTCTCTTCCGGATGGCCCGACCGGTCGGATTCGCCATCCATGCCCTGCCGATGAATCGACTGCGTCGCAAACACGGTTTGCCGGGCCTGGGATGGGACGTGCGGCGGGTGTATTGCGATGGAGACCTCACGGTCTACGCAGACATTCCCGCGCTCGTTCCTACCTTCAATCCGCCGCCAACGCACCGATACATCGGTCCGGTATTGTGGTCGCCACCCGTCTCTCCTCCGCCATGGTGGAGCACGGCCTTGAGTGGGGAGCCGCCGATCTATGTCTCGCTGGGAAGCTCCGGACCGGCGCACCTCCTGCCGATGGTCGTCGAAGCGTTGATAGGGCTGGACCGCCCGATCGTTGTGGCCACCGCGGGAAACAGGGTGCCATTGCCGCCAAGCCCACGACTTTGGGTCGCGGACTTCGTGTCCGGCGAAGCTATCGCAGCCAAAGCGTGTGCAGTCGTTTGCAATGGTGGCAGTCCGACGACTCACCAGGCGCTTGTCCATGGCGTTCCGGTCGTCGGAATCGCCAGCAACCTCGACCAATATCTCAACATCGATTATATCCAGCAATTCGGTGCGGGAATCTTGCTGCGGGCAGATCATGCCGGTCCGAGGGCGATACGGGCGGCGGTCCAGCGCACGATCGAAGATGCCGCCCTGCTGAATCGAGCGCGGGCGGCAGCCGCGCTCGCGGCCGCGGTCCAAACCGATGTCGAGTTTCCCGCCGCCATCGCGGGTTTGCTCCGCCGGCCGGCCGCAGGATAGGACAAAGGTGCCGCGCACCGAAGGCGGAATGACGTTGCAAAACCGCGAACCTTGCGTCACTGACTGCCCTGCGCGATCATGACCGAAGCGCAAGTAGGCGCAGGGTCGTCACTCAAAACGGATGTAACGAGGCATATCGAATCGCATGCGCAAGATCAAAGCGAGCCAGATTCTCGTTTTCATTGCCTTGCTGTCGCTGGCATGGGTTTTGGGAATCGGCACGACCTGGATTCTGTTTGGCAGGCTGCCTTCCGGAGATTTTCGCGGCCTGGTGTTGCTCGCGTCCGCCGTTCTGAGTTCGTACCTTTACGCTTTGCTGATCTACCGAATCTTCATGGCATGGTCTCCGCTTGCGGCGGGTGAAATTGCGGCGGGTTCAAGGCAGGAGTTCATCTACCACGTCTATCTACTGTTCTATCTGCTCCTGTTCTATCCGGTCATGCGCAGCGGATTCGTGCCTGTTCCGCTGATGCGGCTCCTCTACCAGGTGCTGGGCGCACGACTTGGCGCCAACACCTACAGTTCGGGCATCATTCTTGATCCCAGGTTCGTCGAGATCGGCAGCAACTGTATCGTCGGACAATTCGCTCTGATCGTGCCTCACGTGATCGAAGGAAGCCGACTTGCCCACTATCCGGTCCGGATCGGGAACAACGTAACGATCGGCGCGCACGCGGTCGTGCTGTCGGATGTCACCATCGGGGACGACGCCATTGTCGCGACCGGAGCCGTCGTCAAAAAGGGAACGCGCATCGGCGCCGGAGAAGTCTGGGGAGGCGTGCCGGCGAGTTTACTGGACAGAGCGGACAAGAGCAGTTTGCTGGCTTGATCGAAGGCTCTGCGCTGCGTGTCGTGCAAGGAACCGCCAGGGACCGCGTGAGGCCGGATCGAACATCGCGCCGCGTGCGTGGTATGCAAGAACGGCGACGGCAAAGAAAAACCCCCGGCCGACATCTCCGGGGGTCATTTTCGGGAACGCGCGAACCGCGGTTCCCGATCGGTAGCTTGAAGTCCTTAGTCGGCGTTGCGCCGGCGCACCGTCCAGCCTATCCCCGCCAGACCCAGCCCGAGCAGCGCCAGGGTGATGGGCTCCGGAACGGTCCGCGCGGTGAACGATCCGTTCGCATCGGCCTGGAAGTGGAAGTCGCAGGGTGCCAGCCTCGTATTGCCATTCTCGTCAGAACACGTCGCAGTGACCGGGAAGAGCCCGTTGACCTTGCTGGTTCCCACCAGGCTATAAAAAGGCGTCTGCCCGACGACGACGTTGCTTGGATTGGTCTGGTTGAACGGCGTAATGAAGCTGGTGTTGAACAACAGACCGATCAGGAACGCGCTCGGATCCCCTTCGAATTTGAAGTAGTTGGGGTCGTACGTAATGCCGCTGATCGAGATCTGGCCGCCGCCCGCGCCCGTGACTGTCAAGACCCCGTTTTGATTGTCTGCCCCGAAACCGTCCAGCAACGTGAGGGGCTTCGAGGGATCAATATTGAAATTGGAGGCGTCCCCGGCGTTGACCGTTCCGGACAGGATGGTCAGGCCATCGCCGAATCCGGCGCCTGTGACCGTGTCGCTGTTTGACAGACCATAGAACAGGCTGAACGTGCCACCCGTGCTGACGAACGAAGCGGTCGTCGCAGAGGTTGCGGTACCCGTTTCAGCCAGCGTTCCCTGGTAGGTAAGCTCTTTGCCTGCGCCCCCGAAATCGCCCAGCGTATAGGTCGTCCCTCCGGAATCGCTCCCAATAAAGGTGCCCAGCTTGCTCTGGGCATACAGATTGAAAGCCGAAGTCGTTGGCGTCAGCGGAACCGAGGCGACAGCCAGCGCGTTGCCTGGCGTAAAATCGAGCGTACCCAAAGGCTTCGACAGATCGAAGGTGCCGGTGCCGGTCCCGTCGAAGTAAAAGCTGATTGTGCCTGCTTGGCTTGTTGCGGCCAGACCCATCGCGGCGACTAGTCCAGCTGCTGCTATAAACCTTGATACTTTTGTCATTTCAGGTCTCCGGTCAAATGCAATGCGACATAAGTCACGCCAACCATCGAGCACGATACGTACCAGTTCCGTAATAGGCTGTTTTAGCGCTATTTTTCCTGGGAGGGAGCGCTTCCGGGGGCGCGACTGTAAAACGGGTCGACATCGGCACCCCGGCTTCACCTCGCGATCGACCGTCGCCGGATGCGGCCGCCGCCCAAATGCACATGACCGGCCCGCTGCCCGAGCGCCGAACACACACTGTCAGCCGATGCGCTCAAGTTGACGGGAGACAGGCGTGGGGAAGGCGAGGCTCGTCGGGTTTCCTTACATCAGGCGGTCGCCAGCGAGTCCGGACAGGCAGATGCCACGGTTGATCGCGAATCAGGCAAGACTTTGATCAGACTCAACTTTCCGGTTCCCAAGGCCTTGTCTATTGCCTTTCGCAATCTGGCGCGCAATCGCGTCCGAACGCTGATCTCCCTCTCCGCCATCGCCTTCGGCGTCATCGCGCTCCTGCTGGCCGGCGGATTCGTCGAATGGATCTTCTGGGCCATGCGCGAAGCCGCGATCCAGACCGGGCTCGGGCATGTTCAGATCTCGCGCCCCGGCTTTCGCGCCGCAGGATTTGCCGACCCGAATGCCTACCTTCTGCCCGCCGATGCCCCGGAGTTGAAGACCATGCTCTCCGCGCCCGGCGCCAAGGTGCTCGACCAGCGCCTGGTCTTGAACGGTCTGGCCAGCAACGGCGAGAACACGGTCGCGTTCACGGGCGAGGCGGTCGACCCGGATGCCGACAGATTGATCAGTAAGGTGCTTGCCGTCGCCGGCGAGCCGCTTTCCGCCGCGGATCCTTCCGGGGTCGTCCTGGGCCGCGGTCTTGCCGCCGCCCTCGGCGTCAGGCGCGGCGACCTCGTAAGCTTTGTCGTCACCCTGCCAGGCGGCGGCATCAACGCAGTCGAAGGCCATCTGCTCGGCACTTTCGCGATCGGTGTCAAAGCGTTCGACGACAGCGCCGTGCGCATGCCGCTCGCACTCGGCCGGCAACTGCTCCGAGTTCGTGGTGCGCACGTCTGGGTGGTGGGACTCGATGCGACCGAGCATACGCCCGAGGCGATGGCGTATCTGCGCGCACAGCTTCCGGCCAGCCGCTTCGAGGTGGCGTCGTGGCTCGACCTGTCGGATTTCTATCGCAAGGCCGTCGTTCTGCTGTCGCGGCAGATCGACGTGGTGGCGCTGCTCATCGGAGTCATCATCGTTCTGGGCATCTCCAACACCCTGACGATGAACGTTCTGGAACGTACCGGTGAGATCGGCACCCTGATGGCCTTGGGCACGCCGCGCCGCGGGATACTCCGCTTGTTCGTGCTCGAGGGGCTGCTGCTCGGCCTCGTCGGCGGGGTCGTGGGCCTCGCCATCGGTTTCGCGCTGGCCGAGTTGCTGTCCCGGATCGGCATCCCGATGCCGCCGCCGCCCGGACGCACGACCGGCTACTCGGCGCAGATCATTCTCACCTGGTACCTCGCCATCGGGGCGTTCCTCGTGGCGGTGGTGTCGACGACGCTTGCGAGCCTTTATCCTGCCTGGACGGCATCCCGGCTGCCAGTCGTCGACGCGCTGCGGCAGAACCGCTAGGACGAACGTTCCGGACATGTTAAAGATTGCCCTGCGCAACATCCTTCGTCAGCGGGCGCGAACTGCTCTGACGCTGGCCGCGATCGCGCTGGGCGTGGCGAGCCTCGTGCTAAGCGGCGGTTTCGTCGCGGACATTCTGCTTCAGCTTCGCGAAGCGACGATTCGTTCGCAACTGGGCCATCTGCAGATCTATAAACAGGGTCAATTCGAAAGCGGCGGCCACCGGCCGTTCGATTTTGTAATCGATAACCCCGAAGGCATCGACCGCATTGTCGACGCCGTGCCGGGCGTAGTGACGCGCGCGGAACGATTGAGCTTCTCCGGGCTGATAAGCAACGGGCGCGGCGAACTCCCGATCCTGGGCGAGGGCGTCGAACCGGTGCCCGAGGCGAAAATCGGATCGGCGATCTCGATGGTCGCAGGAAGACCGCTTGCTCCAGGCGACGAGTTCGCCATCGTCCTGGGTGAAGGGCTCGCCAACGCGCTCAAGCTCAAGATCGGCGACAGCGTGAATCTGCTGCTGACCACCCGCGAAGGCGCGATGAACACGCTCGACTTCAGGATCGTCGGAGTATTCCGCAGCCTGTCCAAGGAATACGACGCGCGCGCAGTGCGCATACCCCTGCCTGCGGCCCAGGAATTGACGGCAGTCTCCGGGGTGAACGCTGTGGTCGTCTTGCTTGCCAACACTGAACTGACCGCTTCGGCCAGGGCTGCGCTGGAGGCGCGCCTCCCGGCGGGATTGGAGGTCGAGACCTGGCAGGAGCTCGCCGACTTCTACAACAACACGGCTGCCCTCTACGAGCGGCAGTTCGGCGTACTCCAGGCAATCATCGTGGTCATGGTGCTGCTCAGCGTGGCGAACAGCGTGAGCATGACGCTGCACGAACGCACGGCGGAGTTCGGCATCATGCGCGCGCTGGGAGGCACGCAGCGCGACGTGTTTCGCCTGGCGATGCTCGAGACCGCGCTTCTCGGGGCGATAGGGGCGACGCTGGGCGTAGCCGCCGGCGCGATACTGGCGTCGGTTATTTCGGCTGTCGGCATTCCGATGCCCCCGCCGCCGAATTCGGAAAGCGGCTTTGTCGCGACCATCCGGATCGTGCCGGCTGTGCTTGCGGCTGCCTTGGCGCTCGGCTTTCTTGCGACCGTCGTCGC
>JBDTNP010000468.1:0-2644 GCA_039933695.1 Betaproteobacteria bacterium
CCTGATGGCGGGCAGCCGGTTCGCCTACCGCATCTGGAAAGAGCATCGGCTGTACAGCCCGCTGGCGGCCCTGGGAGAACCGGTGCTGATTCTCGGCGCGGGAGAAGCGGGAGCGCGGTTGACCAAGGAGCTTGCGCACAGCCGACAGTGGCGAGTCGTCGGACTGCTCGACGACGACCCGGGCAAACAGGGGCGGCTGCTGCGCAACATCAGCGTTCTGGGGCCGATCGTCGAGCTACCGCTCTGGGTCAAGCGCTTCGGCGTGCGGACGGTCATCATCGCGCTGCCGGCGGCCGCGCACGGCGTGCGCAGGCGAGTCGCCGAGCTTTGCGCAGCGGCAGGGGTCGAGGCGCTGACGGTCCCTTCGTACGACGACTTGATCAGCGGCCGCTCGCAACTGACGACGATCCGCCACGTCGAACTCGACGACATCCTGGCGCGCGACCCGGTCGTGCTCGACAGCGCGGGCTTGAGCGACTGGATCGGCGGCCGCGTCGTGATGGTCACCGGTGCCGGCGGCTCGATCGGCGCGGAGCTCTGCCGGCAGATCGCCCGGTTCCGGCCGCTGCGGCTGGTGCTGTTCGATCTGTCGGAGTACGCGCTCTATCAGATCCAGCAGGTGCTCCAGGACGAGTTTCCGGACCTGCCGCTGGCCACGCTGGTCGGCGACGTCAAGCACCGGTCGCTGGTCGAGCAGCTGCTGATGCGAGAGCGCCCGAGCGTCATCTTTCATGCCGCAGCGTACAAGCACGTGCCGCTGATGGAAGAAGCCAACGCCTGGCAGGCGGTGCGCAACAACGCCTACGGCACCTGGATGCTGGCGCGCGCCGCGGCTGCGGCAAGAGTCGAAAAATTCGTGCTGGTCTCGACCGACAAGGCGGTCAATCCAACCAATGTGATGGGCGCGTCGAAGCGGCTGGCCGAGATGATCTGCCAGAGCCTGCAGAACGGAGCCACCCAATTCGTCATCGTCCGTTTCGGCAACGTTTTCGGCAGCGCGGGGAGTGTGATTCCCAGATTCAGGGAGCAGATCGCGCGCGGCGGTCCGGTCACGGTGACGCATCCGGAGATCACCCGTTATTTCATGTCGCTTTCCGAGGCGACGCAGCTGTTGTTGCAGGCCGGATTGATGGGGCGCGGCGGCGAAGTGCTGGTCCTCGACATGGGCGAGCCGGTCAAGATCGTCGATCTCGCCCGCGACATGATCCGTCTTTCCGGCGGCGATCCCGACCAGATCCGCGTGGTGTTTACCGGGCTGCGGCCGGGCGAAAAGCTCTACGAGGAACCGCTGGCGTCCGGCGAGACCACGTTGCCGACGCCGCATCCGAAATTGCGCATCGCGCAGGCGCTGCCCGGGCGCCGCGAGGCCGTCGAGCAGATGGTCGGCTGGCTCGAACGCGACCGCGCCGCCGGCGACGCCGAGGTCCGCGCGTGGCTGAAAACCTGGATTCCCGAGTACGCGCTGCCGGGCGAGGTGCCGGTGCGGCTGGCCGGGGCCGTGCCGCTGTTCGCGCGGCGCCGCGGCTGATCGCTTCGCTTTCGATCAGGCGCGATTAGGCGTTAACGACACCCAGATCGGCGATCGCGGCGCAACTCTCTCCCAGGTCGATCGCCTCCATGCAGCGGGGACGCGGACACTCGCCGAGTCCGCGTCCGCAGCGGCGCACCCACGCGATCTCGCGCTTGAACAATACCCGCTGATCGCGGCAGGCAAACGGATCGACGGTCACCGCGCGAAACGGGGCGTCACGCCAGAAAAGGCCGGCGCCGCTGATCAACGCCGATCCGGGACCGAACAGCGCGACCGTCGGGACCGAGACCACCCGTCCGAGGTGGGCGACGCCGGTATCGGGAGCGACCAGCAGCGCGGCGTCGGCGAGCAGCCGCCAGATCTGCGGCAAGGAAAGCGCGCCGGCGTACGAGCGGTGTTCGGTGTCGGGATCGCATTCGCGCACGGTCGCCTCTTCGCCACGACCCGCCGACCACACCGGCTCGACGCCGCGCGCTGCGAGCCATGCCGCGAGGGCGCGCCACTTCTCCGGCTCCCAGCGCTTGAGCGGCGTGCTGGCGCCGACGTGCAGCACCGCGTAGGGGCCACGCGGCAATTCGAACGGGGTGGCGGCAGGGTCGGCCCAGTCGCGCCGTGAGTACGGCGCTGGCGGCGGCCCGTCGGCCAGTGTCGCGACCATGTCGGTCCACGCCGCGGGCCGATCCGGATAGCGATGGCGCTCGTCGACCGGCCAGCTCTTGCGCGCCGGCCGGTCGCCGGCAAAGCCGACGATCCAGCGGCTGCCGAGTGCCTGCGCCAGCCAGCTAAAACGGTTGTCGCCGGGAACGAAGGCGAGGTCGAACTCGCGTTCGCGCCACAGCGCCGAACGAGACGGCGCCCGCGGGTCCCAGCCGAGCGCGCGCACGCCGTAAGGCGCCGACTGGTAGAGCGCCGCGTAAGCCTCGGGCAGCGCCATCACGATGTCGGCCGCCGGATGCTGGGCGCGGAGCTTGGCGGCGAGCGACGTGAGCATCAGCGTATCGCCGAGCAGCAGGTGATGCGCGATCAGTATCCGTCGCGGCTCGCGCGGCGACTTGCGGCGGCCCAGGGTCGGTACGCGCCGGGCGAGCGCGCGGGCGACGACCCGCGCGCGTC
>JBDTNP010000469.1:0-3558 GCA_039933695.1 Betaproteobacteria bacterium
CCACCGGCATCAAGCGATGGCTCAAGCCGCTGTTCGAGATGGCCATTCGCAAGGCGGTGAAAAAGGGTCTTGAGGAGGATCGCGCCGACCTCGAGGAGCGGGGATATGGCGCCCCGGCAGCCTGAAGTCGGCGCCGCGGGCCGTGTCTCCGGCGGTGCGCTTGAACCGGGCGTCATCGCCCACATGTAACCCGGTACAAGAGATTACGATGCCATCGCGAAGCCCAACCGACCTGATGTGGGCGCAAGCCTTTGACCTGATCGAGCAGGCCGAGCGCATTCACCGGCAATTCTTTCGCCTGACGGCCGCGGCGCGGCCGCATGCAGTCTGGGAGCCGCCGGTCGACGTGTTTGAGGACGAACGCGAAGTGGTCGTCGTCGTCGCGCTTCCTGGCGTTCCACCGGAGCGGATCGAGGTGAGCACCGAGTCGACGACGCTGGTCGTGCGCGCCGAATGCCCGCTGCCTTTCGCCGGAACGCGACGCGCGGTGCGACGCCTCGAGATTCCCTATGGCTATTTCGAGCGAAGGATTCCGTTGCCCGACGCGCGGCTCGAGGCGGACAGGCGCGAATCCAGCGACGGCTTGCTCATCGTCAGATTGCGCAAGACACCCGCCACGCGACCACTGTGAACGAACCGACCAAAAGCGAACCCATCCCGGCCAGTGCCGACGCGACCGCGCGGGCCGACGCACTTGCGCCTCAGGCAAAGCGCCAGGGCGAGGCTGTCTCGCGCCCGCTGCCCGACGATGCGCTGATCATCGTGCCGGTGCGCAATGTCGTCCTGTTCCCGGGCATGGTGGTGCCGCTGGTGGTCGACCGCGAGCGTTCGCGGGCGGCGGTGCAGGAAGCCGTGCGGCTGCAGCGGCCGCTCGGCATTCTTCTGCAGAGCAGGCGCGACGCCGACCAGCCGGGTCCCGACGACCTGCACTGGGTGGGCACCACCGCGACGGTCTTGCGCTACGTCACCGCACCCGACGGCTCGCACCGTGTGATCTGCCAGGGCGTGCAGCGCTTTCGGGCGCTGCAGTTCCTCGATGGCTATCCGATGCTGGCCGCGCAGGTGCAGCTGATCGACGAAACCACAGAGACCGATGTCGATATCGAGGGCCGCGCGCTCAACCTGAAGGAGCGGGCGATCGAGATCCTGCGCCTCCTGCCTCAGGTGCCGGAGGAAATGGTCGCGGCGCTGCAGGGCGTCGAGGGCCCGGCGCGGCTCGCCGACTTCATCTCCGGATTGATGGATGTCGGCGTCGAGGAAAAACAGGCGCTGCTGGAAACGTTCGATCTCAAGGCGCGGCTCGACAAGCTGCTAGATCTTCTTACCCACCGCATCGAAGTTCTGAAAGTCTCGCGCGAAATCGACGAGCGCACCAAGGCATCGATCGACGACCGCAACCGCGAGCACCTGTTGCGCGAGCAGATGCGCACGATCCAGAAGGAGCTCGGCGACGGCGACCAGTCGGCGAGCGAGATCGCCGAGCTCGACCGTGCGATCACCGAGGCGAAAATGCCCGAGGAGGTGGAGAAGCAGGCGCGCAAGGAATTGAAGCGCCTCGAGCGCATGCCCGAGGGCGCCGGCGAATACTCGATGGTGCGCACGTATCTCGATTGGCTGATCGAGCTCCCCTGGGCGGCCGACACCGAAGACACGATCGACATCGCCGAGGCGCGGCGCATTCTCGACGAGGATCATTACGGCCTGGAAAAGGTCAAGAAGCGCATTCTCGAGTACCTGGCGGTGCGCAAGCTCAATCCATCGGGCAAGAGCCCGATCCTGTGCTTCGTCGGGCCGCCGGGCGTCGGCAAGACGTCTCTCGGCCAGAGCATCGCCAAGGCGACGGCGCGCAAGTTCGTGCGCGTGAGCCTCGGCGGCGTGCACGACGAGGCGGAGATCCGCGGCCATCGGCGAACCTACATCGGCTCGCTGCCGGGCAACATCATCCAGAGCCTGCGCAAGGCGGGCACGCGCAATTGCGTGCTGATGCTGGACGAGGTCGACAAGCTCGGCGCCGGCGGCTTTCACGGCGACCCGGCCTCCGCGCTGCTGGAGGTGCTCGATCCCGAGCAGAACTCGACCTTCCGGGATAACTATCTGGGCGTGCCATTCGATCTGTCCGGCGTCATGTTCATTTGCACGGCAAACGTCCTCGACACGATACCGGGGCCGCTGCGCGACCGGATGGAAGTCATCCAGCTGCCCGGCTACACCGCGCAGGAAAAGCTGCAGATCGCGCGCCGCTATCTGCTCGCGCGCCAGCTCGCGGCCACCGGTCTTAAGCTCGAGCAATGCCAGATCGGCGACGAGGCGCTGTCGGCCATCATCGACGACTACACGCGCGAGGCCGGCGTGCGCAACCTCGAGCGCGAGATCGGCAGCGTGCTCGGCAGCGTCGCGGTGCGCATCGCCGAGGGCAGCGCGCAGCAAGTGAAGATCGGCCCGGCCGATCTGCCGGCGATTCTCGGCCCGCGAGTGTTCGAGGCCGAAGTCGCGATGCGCAAGCCGATCCCCGGCGTCGCGACCGGTCTGGCGTGGACACCGGTCGGCGGCGACATCCTGTTCATCGAAGCGGCGCGCATGCCCGGCGCGGGCAAGCTGATCCTCACCGGACAGCTCGGCGAAGTGATGAAGGAAAGCGCGCAGGCGGCGCTGTCGCTGGTCAAGGCGCGGGCCGAGCGCCTGGGCATCGCGCCGGAGACGATGGAGAAGTCGGACATCCACGTGCACGTCCCGGCGGGTGCAACCCCGAAGGACGGTCCGAGTGCCGGGGTGGCGATGTTCGTGGCGCTGGTGTCGTTGCTGAGCGGCCGGCCGGTGCGCACCGACGTCGCGATGACGGGGGAGATCAGCCTGCGCGGCCTGGTCCTGCCGATCGGCGGCGTCAAGGAAAAAGTGCTGGCCGCGTTGCGCGCGGGCATCCGCACGGTAATGCTGCCTTCGCGCAACCGGCGCGACCTCGAGGAGATCCCGCCCGAGGCGCGCGCCCAATTAGCGTTCGTGTGGCTCGAAGAAGTCGACGATGCAATCGCGGCGGCACTGGCACTGACACCGGCGCAGTCGCAAGCTGTCCCCGTCCCGGATCCGACCTAAGCTTGTATCCCGGTCACCGGGATCGCGCCAGCAGCGCGGCCCCGCACAGCAGGCACAAGGCACCAAAAGCGACAAAGCCGGTCTGGTAGCCGTCGGTGACGGCCGCCAGCAGCGCAAAAAGCGGCGGGCCCGACACGACGCCGGCGAAGGTGATGAAGCCGGACGCGCCAGTGATCGCGCCGGCCTGTCCCGGCGGAGCGTGTCTGGCCACCTGCGAGAGCTGGACGCCGTTCCACCCGATCGCGGTGGCGCCAAAAAGCGCGGCGACGGCAAGCAAAGCCGCGTGCGGCCAGCCCGCGCTGAAGTTTGCCGCGGCGAACGCGCAAGCCGAAGTGGCGACGCCGATGAAGCCGAGCATGCGGCGCGGCGCAATCCAATGATCAGCGATCGCACCCCAGACGATCCGGCCGGCGACGCCGCCGATGTTCGCGGTCGTCAGCGCCAGCCCCGCGGCGATCAGCGGATAGT
>JBDTNP010000470.1:0-1920 GCA_039933695.1 Betaproteobacteria bacterium
TTACCGGCCGATGTTCGGCGCATTCGGCAAGGCGACGCATACGTCGTTGACGTTCGTCTCCGCCGCGGCGCTGAAGAACCCCGCGGTCACCGGCCTCGGGCTCGCGAAGCCGCTGGTCGCGGTCAAGAACACGCGCAAGATCGGCAAGAAGGACATGAAGCTGAACGACGCGATGCCGAAGATCGACGTCGATCCCGAGACTTACGAAGTTCGCGCCGACGGCAGGCTGTTGACCTGCGAGCCGGCGAGCGTGCTGCCGATGGCGCAGCGCTATTTCCTTTTCTAGGCGGCGGCGACGATGCTTTACGTCCGCCAGCGCATCGGTGCCCAGGCCGCGTTCGATGCCGAGCTGATGCTTCCGTTCGAGCTGCGCCAGAAGAGTCGCCTGCGCGCGATCGCCAACGGCGGCGAAGAGATCGGTCTCTTGCTCGAGCGCGGGACGATATTGCGCGACGGCGACTGCCTGCGCGCCGACGACGGGCGAGTCGTGCGCGTCCGGGCGGCTCCCGAGGAGCTGATCGAAGTGCGCTGCGAAAACGCCGAGCTGCTCGCGCGCGCCGCCTATCACCTGGGCAATCGCCACACGCCGGTCCAGGTCGGGCCGAACTGGCTGCGCATTGCCGCAGACCACGTGCTGGCCCAGATGTTGACCGGTCTGGGCTTGACGCCGCATCCGTTGACCGTGCCGTTCGAGCCCGAAGCCGGCGCCTACGCCGCGGGTCATCAACACCATTCGGGCGAGGCGAAACATGCCGGCGTGATCCACGACTTTGCATTGCGCCGGGGAAAGCGCTGATGGACGGCGGATCGCCGTTCGAATCCGGGCTCGCGCTACTGCGCCTGCTGCAGCTAGCGAGTCCCTCGCTGCCGATCGGCGGGTTCAGCTATTCGCAGGCGCTGGAATCGGTCGTCGACCAGGGCACCGTGCACGACGCGGCGAGCGCCGCCGCGCGGATCGGCGACGTCCTCGATCTGGTCATTGCCGAGGGCGAAGCGCCGGTCGCCTGGCGGCTGCTCGATTCGGCCGCTGCCTGCGATTGGCGCCGGTTCGAGCAGTGGAATGCCTGGTTTCGCGCCTCGCGCGAGACCGCGGAGCTGCGCGCGGAGACCGAGCAGATGGGCGGCTCGCTGGCACGTCTGGCGTCGGATCTGGACCTGCTCGATGCGGCGGCGCTCGAAGCGGCACGACGCTGTGCGCCGCTGACCTTGCCAGCGTCGTTCGCGCTTGCGGCATGCGGCTTTCGCATTGCAGGCGTCCCTGCGCTGACCGCCTACCTTTGGGTTTGGCTCGAAAACCAGACGATGGCTGCGATCAAGTCGGTGCCGCTCGGTCAGCTGGCGGCGCAGCGTTTGCTCAAGGATCTGGCGACACGCATTCCGCCGGCGCTCGTTCGCGCCAGGACGATTCTAGACGGCGAGATCACCAGCTTCGCGCCCGGCCTCGCGCTGGCGAGCGCCCGGCACGAAACGCAATACAGCCGTCTGTTCCGCTCCTAGACTTTTGCATATGGCGATCTCGCAACCTCTGCGCGTCGGTGTCGGCGGCCCGGTCGGGTCGGGCAAGACCGCGCTGACACTGGCGCTGTGCCGAGCCTTGCGGGACAGCTATGAAATCGCCGTCGTCACCAACGACATCTACACCGAAGAGGATGCGCGGTTTCTGGTCGACAACGAGGCGCTGGCAGCCGATCGCATCATCGGTGTTGAGACCGGCGGCTGCCCGCATACGGCCATTCGCGAGGACGCATCGATCAATCTCGAAGCCGTCGACCGTCTGGCGCAGCGTTTCGGCAATCTCGACCTGGTTTTTGTCGAAAGCGGCGGCGACAATCTCGCCGCGACCTTTTCGCCCGAGCTGTCCGATCTGACGCTCTACGTGATCGACGTCGCCGCCGGCGACAAGATCCCGCGCAAAGGCGG
>JBDTNP010000471.1:0-4569 GCA_039933695.1 Betaproteobacteria bacterium
CACCTTGAGCGACAGCCTGATCGGCGCGGTGACCCACGTGCTCGGCAGCCGCCCGCCCCAGTTCGACGGCATGCGCGTCGCCGCCGCCGACGATCCGCTGGCGCTGCTGCCGCGGGCGCGCGAGGTGGTGAAGTCGCTCGACAGCGGCGACGGCGTGCTGGTCTTCTCCGACATCTACGGCGCCTCGCCCTGCAACCTTGCGATCAAGTTGCTGCAGCCCGGGCGCATCGAAGCCATCGCCGGCGTCAACCTGCCGATGCTCGTGCGCGCCTTCACCTACCGCAACAAGGGCATGGACACGATGATCAAGAAGGCCATCAGCGGCGGCTGCGACGGCGTCGTGCGCGTCGAGGTGGACCCGATCTATGCAGCAACGCGAAATTGAAATCGTCAACAAGCTGGGATTGCACGCGCGCGCATCAGCCAAGCTGACGCAGCTTGCTGCAAAATATCAATGCGATGTTTCGCTGGCGCGCAACGGACGCAAGATCAATGCCAAGAGCATCATGGGCGTGATGATGCTGGCGGCGGGCAAGGGTTCCCGCGTCGTGCTCGAGACCGATGGGCCCGACGAGACCGAGGCGCTCGACGCCATCGCCGCGCTGATCGGCGATTATTTCGGCGAAGGACAATGACGGCCGGATGGCGCGCGCAGCATGGCGTCGCCGATGGCCGACACATCGCGTTGCATCATTCGCGGAACCAAAGGCCGCGACGCAGGCTCAATGAACAGGCGCGCTTCCCGGTCGTAACCAGGCGCGCAGGCTCATACCTCAACTGCGACGGGCGTCTCGATCATGCAAACTCTCGACATCGGAATCACCAACCGCTTGGGTCTCCATGCGCGCGCGGCGGCACAGATTGTGCGTCTCGCGTCGCAATTCCGGTGCAGCGTCTGGTTGATCGTGAACGGACGGCGCGCGAGTGCGCGCAGCATGGTCGCCGTGATGATGCTGGCGGCCAGCATGGGGAGCACGATCAGGCTGGAGACCAGCGGCCCGGACGAGGCGGCGGCGATGGTGGCGATGGTGCAGCTGATCGGCGACGGGTTCGGCGAGACGCGTTAACCCGGCGTCCTCGCCGGTGAGCTTCGTCCTGCACGGTATCGGCGTTTCAGGCGGTGTCGCCATCGGCCGGGCGCAGCTGGTCTCGCACGCAACGCTGGAAGTCGCGCACTACGCGATCCGCCCCGAGCAAGTCGCCGCCGAGATCGACCGGTTGACGCTCGCATTGCGGGCGGTCCAGAAAGAGCTCGAGGCGCTGCACGGCGCGATGACGTCGGGCGACGCGCCGGCCGAGTTCGGCGCATTTCTCGACGTGCACTGGATGATCCTGACCGATCCGACGCTTTCCGAGGCGCCGAAGCGGATGATCGCCGACCAGCTGTGCAACGCCGAATGGGCGCTGACGCAGCAGATGAACGTGCTGGTCGAGCAGTTCGAGTCGATCGAGGACCCGTACCTGCGCGAGCGCAAGGCCGATGTCGTGCAGGTGGTCGAGCGCGTGCTCAAGGTACTGCTCGGCAAGCGGAGCGGCGTGCTTCCCGCCAGCGCCGAAGAACAGACGATCCTGGTGGCGCATGATCTGTCGCCCGCGGACGTCATACAGTTCAAGAGCCACCATTTCGCGGCGTTCCTAACCGACCTGGGCGGCGCGAGCTCGCATACCGCGATCGTCGCGCGCAGCCTCAACGTGCCCGCCGTGGTGGCGACGCACAACGCGCGTGGACTGATCCGCGAGCACGAGCTGTTGATCGTCGACGGCGCCAAGAACGTCGTCATCGTCAACCCCGATCGTTCGGTGCTCGCCGAGTACCGGCTCAAGCAGGGCGAGATCGAGCTTGCGCGCAAAAAGCTCAAGCGTCTCAAGACGACGCGCGCGGCAACGATCGACGGCACCGACATCGAGCTGTTCGCCAACATCGAGCTGCCCGACGATCTCGATCAGGCGCTGGACAACGGCGCCGGAGGCATCGGGCTTTTCCGCAGCGAGTTTCTGTTTCTCAATCGCCAGGGGCTGCCTTCCGAAGACGAGCAGTTCGAGGCGTACCGGCAAGTTGCTTCCGGCATGCGCGGCAAGCCGGTGGTGATTCGCACGTTCGATCTGGGCGCCGACAAGAGCAAGGAGGGTCTCGATGGGCTGGTGCGCGTCGCGCCGAATCCCGCGCTCGGATTGCGCGCGGTGCGCTTTTGCCTCGCCGAGCCGAGGCTGTTCCTGACGCAGCTCCGGGCGATCCTGCGCGCATCGCATTACGGCAACATCCGAATCCTGCTGCCGATGCTCGCTTCGATCGCCGAAATCGATCAGACGCTGGTGCTGCTCGCGCAGGCCAAGGGCAGCCTGCTCGAGCGGGGCGTGCCGTTCAATCCGTCGATCGAGGTCGGCGGCATGATCGAAATTCCGGCGGCGGTGCTGACGATCGAGCCGTTCGCGCGCCGGCTGGATTTCCTGTCGATAGGAACCAACGACCTGATCCAGTACACGCTGGCGGTCGACCGGGCCGACGAGGCCGTCTCGCATCTCTACGATCCGCTGCATCCGGCGGTGCTCAAGCTGATCGCGCTGGCGATCGCGACGGCGAACAAGGTCGGTGTTCCTATCGCCGTCTGCGGCGAAATGGCCGGTGAAGTTCGACTGACGCGGCTGCTGCTCGGCATGGGCCTGCGCAACTTTTCGATGCATCCGGCGCACCTGCTGGCGGTCAAGCAGCGCGTGCTGATGACCGACGTCGGCGAGATCCGCCCGCTGGTCAGACGCCTGCTGCGCGGCGAGGAAACGGTGAAGGTCGCCGGCCTGCTCGAGAAGCTCAATGATTGACTTTCGCCTGCGCGGCGCTAGACTAGAACCCACGCGCCGATTTGACGATCAGCTTGCGGGCGCGGGGGAAGCTTCTTCGGGGTTTCCCTGACAAATACGGCTAAAGCGGCGACGGAGATCCGAACCCGATTGGCGCCAAGCTGGTCGGGTTTTTTTATTGCCTCGAATATCGCCGCGCGGCGACAGCGCCGCTTTTGCCTTGACTCGGACGCCTGGTTCAGTGGGTCTGGTGACGCCCCAGCGTGCGGCGTTCGATGCACCGCTCGCGCTGCGCTCCGGCGCGACATTGCCCGCGTTCGAGCTCGTCTACGAAACCTACGGCACGCTCAACGCCGCGCGATCGAATGCGATCCTGATCTGCCACGCGCTGAACGCCTCGCACCATGTCGCCGGCGTGCATGCCGGCCAGAACGAAAGCGAAGGCTGGTGGGACAATATGGTCGGTCCGGGCAAGCCGGTCGACACCGACCGGTTTTTCGTCGTCGGCGTCAACAATCTGGGCAGCTGCTTCGGGTCGACCGGACCCGCGTCGGTCCATCCGGCCACGGGCAAGCCCTGGGGGGCCGATTTTCCTATCGTCACCGTCGAAGACTGGGTCGATGCCCAGGCGCGACTGGCCGACCGGCTGGAGATCGGACGCTTCGCCGCGGTGATGGGCGGCAGCCTCGGCGGCATGCAGGCGCTCGCCTGGGCGATCCGCTATCCGCAGCGGATCGGCCGCGCGCTGGTGATCGCGGCGGCGCCGAACCTCTCGGCGCAGAACATCGCATTCAACGAAGTCGCGCGCGCGGCGATCATGACCGATCCCGACTTCCACGCCGGCCACTATTACGATTACGGCGTCAAGCCGCTGCGCGGCCTGCAGGTCGCGCGCATGGTCGGGCACATCACTTATATCTCCGACGAACAGATGGGCGAGCGCTTCGGGCGGCAGTTGCGCGACGGCCTCAACTACTCGTTCGCGCCAGAGTTCGAGATCGAGTCGTACCTGCGCTACCAGGGCGAGAAGTTCGCCGAGTACTTCGACGCCAATACCTATCTGGGCATCACGAAGGCGCTCGACTACTTCGATCCGGCGTCGGCCACCGGCGGCGACCTGGCGCGGGCGCTTTCGCCGGCGCGCTGCCGCTTTCTGGTGATCGCATTCACCACCGACTGGCGATTCTCGCCGGCGCGCTCGAGAGAGATCGTCAAGGCGCTGGTGGACAACCGGCGGGACGTCTGCTATGCCGAAATCGTCGCGCCGCACGGCCATGACGCGTTCCTGCTCGACACGCCGCAGTATCACGCGATCGTGCGCGCGTACCTCGCGCGTGCCGCCGAGGAGGAAGCCGCATGACGTATTCCACCCGTGCCGACTTCTCGACGATCGCCGGCTGGATCGCGGCGAGCGCCCGCGTGCTCGACCTGGGCTGCGGCGACGGCAGCCTGCTTGCGTACCTGCGCGAATCGCGCGGCGCCTTCGGCTACGGCATCGAAATCGACGACGCCGGCGTGCTGGCGTCGATCGGCAACGGCGTCAACGTCATCCAGAGCGATCTTGAAAGTGGGCTCGCCGGCTTCGACAGCCGGTCGTTCGACAGCGTGATCCTGTCGCAGACCCTGCAGGCGATGCGGCACACGGAACAAATCGTGCTCGAGATGCTTCGGGTCGGGCGCGAAGCGATCGTCACCTTCCCGAACTTCGGGCACTGGTCGCACCGGATGCAGGTGCTGCGGGGACGCATGCCAGTATCGAAGAACCTCCCGTAC
>JBDTNP010000472.1:0-1692 GCA_039933695.1 Betaproteobacteria bacterium
TTCGATCGCCTCGCCCGCTTTGGGATAGTGCTTGAACGGATATTCAAGCTGCGGTGGCGGCGGCAGCGCGGCCGGTCCCTGCTTCTCTTTAACCGCGGTGGCGTCGTTGGCCTGATCGGCCTTTTCTGCCGAGAAGCAGATGCCGCGCATGCCGCTGCCGAGAAGGGTGCGCAGCTTGTCCTTGGCCGTCACGACGGCGACCTTGGTCCCGGTGTGCGAAAACCGGGCCAGTATCGTTTCTGCGCGCAGATAGCGCGCGTCGTTCATCATCACTTCCTGGCCGGTGTCGCGGTCGAAGAAAAAATTGCCGCAGATGCCATGCACCGAAGGCGGCGCGCCGGTAACGATCGAAAGATTGTTCGGGTTGGTGAAGCTCGGCACGACGCAATCGCCGAGCAGCGAGGTGCCGCGCTCGCACATCCGGCGCAAAAACGGCGCCGCACCGGCCTCGATCGCTTGCGTGATGTAATCCGGCTCGCAGCCGTCGATGCACATGACGACCAGCGGTTGCTCCGGCGCGCGGTAGGTGCGGCCGTTGACGGCAACCGAAGGCGAGCCGGCATCAGCCACCGATGATGCTCTTGTTATTGCGCACTTTTCGGCTTCGACGCTGCCGGCGGCTTGTCGCCGGCAGTATAGAGCCGGTGCATGCGTTCACGGCTTGCCATCACATGGTCGTACAAGGCACGCCCGGCGGCGGCCACTTTGCCGGCGGCGATCTGATCGACGATTTCGCGATGCTCGCGCGTCGACACCGCCAACGTGTCGCCCTGCGCCAGCGTCGCCCGGCGGAAGAGTCTGAGCTCATTGGCCAGCCGCCGATAGATGAGCAATAGCTTGGCATTGGCGGCCAGCGTGACCAGCCGGTCGTGGAAGTCGAGGTTCGCCGCTAGGTAGCTGTCGACGTCGTTGCGCGCCGCCGCCTTTTCCATCCGGGCGATGTCGCCGCGCAGCGTGCGCACCGCTTCCGGGCTTGCCGTCGCGGCGACCCTCCGGCCGACGAAGTCGTCCAGCACGGCGCGAAGCTCGTAGATGTCGTCGGCCTCGTCGATCGGGATCTGGCGCACGTAGACGCCGCGATTCTTTTCGAGGCGCACCAGGCCGGATTCCTCTAGGGCGCGAAATGCCTCGCGCACCGGACCGCGCGAGACGCCCAACGCCTTGGCGAGCAGGGCTTCGTTGAGCTTGGAACCCGGAACGATGTCACCAGCCAGGATCATCCGTTCGAGCTCGCGCTGCACGAGGCCCGGCAGAGAATTCGATTGCAGCAAGACGATCGAGGCTCCGACGCCGGCGCTTGGCACCGCGCGGGCAGAACGAGTCGTCGCCTCACCGCGCGCGGAACGGCTCGCCCTCCCGGCGGTCGCCATCGCGCGTGCTGCGGCCGGCTTCAACAGCTTAAGCATGATGGGCTCATTTGCCTATTGGACCGCGGCAGGTGTAGATTGTCAACAATCTGCAAAAGGTCCATTCGTCATGCCAGTCCCTGCGCGAAGCCGGGTCGTCATCATCGGCGGCGGCGTCATCGGCTGCAGCATCGCATATCACCTGATCAAGCGCGGGCAGCGCGACGTCGTCTTACTTGAGCGGCTGCAGCTGACACATGGCGCGACGTGGCATGCCGCCGGTCTCGTCGGACAGTTGCGCAGCAGCAGCAACCTGACGCGATTGATGTGCTACTCGGCCGAGCTC
>JBDTNP010000473.1:0-2213 GCA_039933695.1 Betaproteobacteria bacterium
ATCTCGTCGATCCCTTGTCTCTCAGCCCGCGTGCGCGAGTGCCGCCGACGACGGGTCGAAGCCGCCGCCGAGCGCACGCATGAGGTCGATCGACAGCGCAAGCCGGCGCGCCTGCAAGTCCGCATCGAGGCTTTGCTGCGACAGCCACTGCGCCTCGGTCGTCAGCACCTGCAGGTAATTGCCCAGGCCTTCGCGATAGCGCAGCAGCGCGAGGTCATACGCCTGCCGGGAGGTCGCGACGGCGAGCGCCTGCTGGGCACGCTGCTCGTCAACGCTGCGGAACGAGGCAATCTGGTCGACGACATCGCGCAGCGCATCGGCCAGCATCTGGTTGTACTGCTCGACGGCGATATCGTAGCCGGCGTTTTTTGCGGCAAGATTGCCGCGCAGTCGGCCGGCATCGAAAATCGGGAGCGTGACCGCGGGGCCGAATCCGGCCATGCGGCTGGCGCCGGTCAGGAATCCGGCGGGGCCCAGGCTCTGCACGCCGACGAAGGCCGCGAGATTCACGTTCGGATAAAACTCGGCCCGGGCCGACGCGATTTCGTGCGACAGCGCTTCGATGCGCAGGCGCTGCGCCGTCAGGTCCGGACGCCGGCCGAGCAGCTCCGCCGGCAGCGCCGACGGCAGCGCGACCGACGCGCCCACGTTGGCGCTGGGCCGCGTGATCGCGAGGCCGCGATCCGGGCCTTGGCCGAGCAGCGCCGCCAGCTGGTGGCGCGAGAGCTCGATCGATTCGCGCCACTGCGCGATCTGCTCACGCGTCGCCGGCAGCGCGGACTCCGCCTGCTTGACCTCGAGCAGCGAATCGACGCCGGCGGCGTTACGATCGCGGGTCAGCGCATAGATCTGGTCGCGCTGCTTGAGCGTCGCCTCCGCGATGTCGAGCTGCAAATAAGCGCGCTGCATCTGAACATAGGCATGCGCGATATTCACCGACAGCGCAAGCCGTGCGGCGTGGGCGTCGATGTCGGCGACGCGCGCCGTGCCGAGGGCGCTTTCATAGGCTTCGCGGTTCTTGCCCCAGAAATCGATTTCCCAGGACAGCGTAGCCTCCAGCTGATGCATAGTCGCCCAGCTGCTTCCGGGCGGCAGCGGCGTCGCGCCGTTCTTGGACGGATGTTCGCGCGTCACCTCGGCATCGGCGTTGATCTGCGGAAAGAGTTGCGCTTGCGCGACGCCGGCCACTGCCAGTGCCTGGCGTGTACGCGCTTCGGCGACGCGCAAAGTCGGGCTGCCCGACAGCGCTTCGTCGATCAACCGGTCGAGTTGCGGATCGTTCAGGGATTTCCACCAATCGCTTTGCGGCCACGGCGAAGCGACCGCCGCGCCGGCAAGCGAGCGCTCGGCCGACAATTGCGAGGCGCTCCGCTGCTCGGCCTGCGTCGACAGCCCGGCGGTGCTCGCGCAAGCGCCGACCAGCAATGATGCGCAGAGGAGGGTCGAGACGCGCACAACGTGGGCATTCATGCAATGAACCTTGCTTGTCTGCAGCGCTGCGGTCCGCTCGACCGGCCTCGCAGCGGTCCGCCCGGCATCCGTTCGATGCGGCAAGAGCGCGCGGAGTTCGGCCGTAGCTGCGGCTATCCGGCGTTTCAGTTGCAATGGCGAATCGAAAATCATTTTTATCTTTGATTGCGTTGGGTTTTTGTTGTCACGGCTGAGAATGCCTAGGCAACGGTAGCGGCAAAAAAAATCAGCCGTTGGCCAGCATCCGTTTCAGAAAAGTCTCGAACTGCGCGATCTCGTCCCGGCTGAATCCACGCAGATAGCGGTTGAGCACGGCAACCACGCTCTCGATCAGTCGCGGGTAGACCGCCTTGCCTTCGGGCGTCAGCTCGAGGTTGATCTTGCGTCGATCGTCCGGACAGCGAATGCGCCGAACCAGACCTTTGCGTTCGAGCCGGTCGATCATCCGAGTCATTGCGCCCGGGTCATACGACACGCCTTTGCACAGCCCGGACGTCGAATCGACCGGGCCTTCTGCGAGGGTGACCAGGATCACGTACTGCGCCCCGGTGATATCCAGCGGCGCCAGCTCGCGGTCGAGCGCCTCCATCAACTCCATTTTGACCTGGCTCAGCAGGCGGCCAAAGCCTGTCTTCGGATCGAAAGTCTTCGCGCTGTACAGTGGCGGCGCAACCGCAGGATGAGCGTCCATAGCCCCAACGATAATTGCCTAGACAATAGTTGTCAAGGCTTTTATGACCAGC
>JBDTNP010000474.1:0-5896 GCA_039933695.1 Betaproteobacteria bacterium
GGGAAAGCGAAACTCGACGAACGGCGCCAGCCACGACTCGGAAAAGCCGTAGCCAGCGGCATTGAGCTCCGCGACGACGTCGCGCATGTCGGCCATTACATAGTGCGGCAGCAGCCAGCGGTCGTGCAGCGCGGTGCCCCAGCGTATCAGCCTGCCGCGATAAGGCTCGCGCCAGAAGCGCGCGACCAGCGTCCGCAGCAACAGCATCTGCACGGCGCTCATCCGCGCGTGCGGCGGCATCTCGAAGGCGCGAAACTCGAGCAGCCCCAGGCGTCCGGTCGGCGTGTCGGGCGAATACAGCTTGTCGATCGAGAACTCGGCGCGGTGCGTGTTTCCGGTCAGGTCGGTCAGCAGATGCCGCAGCGACCGGTCGATCAGCCACGGCAGCGATTCGTCCTTCTTGAACTCGTGCTTGCGCGCGAGCTGCTGAAACGCGATTTCCAGCTCGTACAGGCGGTCGTCGCGCGCCTCGTCGACGCGCGGCGCCTGGCTCGTGGGCCCGACGAACATGCCCGAAAAAAGATATGAAAGCGCCGGATGGTTCTGCCAATAGGTCAGCAGGCTTTGCAAGAGGTCCGGGCGTCGCAGCAGCGGACTGTCGACTGGCGTCGCGCCGCCGAGGGTGATGTGATTGCCCCCGCCGGTGCCCATGTGACGGCCGTCGAGCATGAATTTCTCGGTCGCCAGCCGCGCCTGCCGCGCTTCCTCGTACAGCTTTTCGGTCGTCGCGATCAATTCCTTCCACGACGACGCCGGATGGACGTTGACTTCGATCACGCCGGGATCGGGGGTCACGCCGAGCATGCGCAGCCGCGGATCGCGGGGCGGCGCATACCCTTCGATGGCGACCGGCACACGAATCGCGCGCGCGGTATTCTCGACGACGCCCAGCAACTCGATGTAGTCTTCGACGCGCTTGAGCGGCGGCATGAAGACGTACAGGTGGCCATCGCGCACCTGGATGGTCATAGCGGTCTTGACGACTTCGCGCGGCTCGGCGCCGCGTGCCCGTCCCCGCCCGACCCGACGCGACGATCGCGCCGGCAGCACCGCCCGAGGCGAGAACGGGTCGATCGCGTGCTCGGTTTCCTCTTCCTCGGGCAGCAGCTTCGGCAGCGACGACAGCGGAAGCCGCAGGCCCAGCGGCGAATCGCCGGCGACCGCATACAGGCGCTCGCGACGCAGCGGCCACGGGCTGGTTTCCCAGACCACACTGTCGTCGCTGCCCTTGTCTGGTGGCGTGGCTTTGAGCGGAAGGACGAATCCGGCCGGACGATCGAGACCGGAGAGAAGCAATCGTGCGAGGCGCGAGCGCTGGGCGGGATCCGAAAGATCCGACTGAAGAGGATCGGCGTTGATCGGCAGCGCCGCCTCTTCGCCAAGCAGCCGAGGCACGTCCTCGTACGCAGTCAATACCATTTCCGGCGGTAGCCCCAGCGCCACCGCCAGCGCACCGCCGAAATCGCGCGCGACCGACAGATCGGCACGCCCCGGGCGGCGGGTATCGGCGAGCAGCGACTCCTCACCCCAGAGCGGAGCCCCGTCGCTGCGCCAGTAGATCGCCAGTGCCCAGCGCGGCAGCGGCTCGCCCGGGTACCACTTGCCAAGGCCGGTGTGCACGAATCCGCCGCGCGCGAAGCGCGCCATCAACCGCCGCAGCAGGACCTCGGCGAGCTCGCGCTTTTTGGTGCCGAGCGCGGCGATCGTCCACTCTTTGCCTTCCATGTCGTCGATCGAGACGAATGTCGGCTCGCCGCCTTGCGTCAAGCGCACATCGTGTGCGGCAAGATCGCGGTCGACCTGTTCGCCCATCGCATCGATCGTCGCCCACTGCGCTTCGCTATAGGGCATTGTGACGCGAGGATCCTCGTGCGTGCGCGTCACCGTCATCGCGACATGGAGCTCGCTGCGGCACGGGTCGGTGTAGCCCACCACCGGCGCCGCGCTGCCCGGATCCGCAGTGGACGCGAGCGGAATGTGTCCTTCGCCGGCCAGAAGTCCCGAGGTCGGATCGAGGCCGATCCAGCCGGCGCCGGGCAGATAGACCTCGGCCCACGCGTGCAGGTCGGTGAAATCGCGCTCCGGGCCGGCCGGCCCGTCGAGCGCCTTGACGTCGGCGACTAGCTGGATCAGATAGCCGGACGTGAAACGCGCAGCGAGCCCCAGCCGGCGCAGTATCTGCACCAGCAGCCATCCGCTGTCGCGGCACGAACCGCTCGCCTCCGCCAGCGTCTGGTCGGGCGTCTGCACGCCCGGCTCCATTCGCACCAGGTAGCGAATCTCGTTTTTGAGCTGCTGATTGAGCCGGACCAGCATTGGCACCGTCGCTTCGTCGGCCCTGACCGTCGCGCGAAACGCCTCCAGCCATGCCTGCAGCCGGGGTTCGGGCGGGTCGGCCTCCAGAAACGGAATCAGCTCCTTGGCGAGCGTGCCTGCGTACGCAAACGGGTAGCGCTCGGCATACGGCTCGACGAAAAAATCGAACGGGTTGATCACCGTCATGTCGGCGACGAGATCGACGACGATCTCCAGCCGGTTGGCGCGCTCGGGAAAGACCAGCCGCGCCACCCAGTTGCCGTACGGGTCCTGCTGCCAGTTGAGGAAGTGACGCGCCGGGTCGACCTGCAGCGAGTAGCCGACGATCGGCGTGCGGCAGTGCGGCGCCGGCCGCAGCCGCACTTCGTGCGGCGACAAATTGACAAACCGGTCGAACGCGTACGTCGTGCGGTGTTGCAGCGCTACGCGGATCGCCATCCGGATACGCCTCTCATGACCATTCCGGGTTCGGCAACTCGGCGAAGACGCGGCGGAGCCCCTCGCCCCATTGCGTATGTATCATCTGGAAATAGGGATCGGATTCCTCGATTCGCTTTTGCAGCTTGAGGCGCAGGCCGTCGGTCTCGTACACGGCCAGGTCGATCGGCAGGCCGACCGAGATGTTCGAGCGCATCGTCGAGTCGAACGACACGATCGTGCACTTGGTCGCTTCCTGCAGCGAAGTCGAGCGCGTGATGACTCGGTCGATCACCGGCTTGCCGTACTTGCTCTCGCCGATCTGGAAATAGCAGGTGTCGGCGGTCGCCTCGATGAAATTGCCCTCGCTGTAGACCTCGAACAGCCGCGGCGGCTCGCCCCGCACCTGGCCGCCGACGATGAACGTGGCGTGCGAATCGATGTTGTTCTGCAACAGGTACGGCCCGTCGCGCGTCTTGACCTCCCGCAAGGCGTCGCCGACCAGCCGGGCGATGTCGAACATCGACGGCGCATTCCACAGCTGCATCTGGCTGTCGCCCGAGCGAGAACGTTGCTCAAGTATGTTCAGCGCATTCTGCGTCATCGAAAGATTGCCCGAGGACAGTGTGACGACGACACGGTCGCCTTCCCGGACAAAAACGCGGAGCTTGGAAAAGCGCCCGATCTGGTCGACGCCGGCGTTCGTGCGGGAGTCCGCCGCGAAGATCATTCCGGCTTCCAGCGACATGGCAACGCAATAGGTCATGAACGGTCTGGCGCGATCGAGAGTGGCGATTCTACCGGAAGCCGCCGCTGGGGCCTGCCCTAAAACGTCGGGACCAGGAAGCGACTCCTGATTTCGTCGCCCAGATCCGAAATCCGGTCCAGGAATTCCATCAGGTATTCGTGCAGGCCGAACCGGATGATGTCATCGGTGCGGGCAAAGCGAAGCTTGGCGTGCAGCTCGCCGCTGGCCCGCCTGATCTCGGTCGAGCTGTCGTCGCAGAGCACCGCCAGCGTTTCGTTGATGAAGTTCACGCACGAATGCAGCGAGCGCGGCATGTCCTGCCGCAGTATCAAGAGCTCTGCCACGCGGCGCGGCGTGATGACGTCGCTGTAGATCTTGCGGTACGACTCGAAGCCTGACACCGAGCGGAGCAGCGCTCCCCACTGGTAGTAGTCGACGGCGCCCCCGACCTCCGCCGCCGACGGGAGCAGCGTGTGGTACTTGACGTCCAGTATGCGGGCGGTATTGTCGCCGCGCTCGATGTGGGTGCCGAGGCGGATGAAATGATAGCCTTCATCGCGCAGCATCGTCCCGAAGGTTACGCCGCGGAAAAGATGGGAGCGCATCTTGACCCAGCCGAGGAATTCGGACACGCCGCTCGTCTGGATGTTGTCGTAGTTCTGGCCGCGCATCTCCAGCCATGCCGAATTCAGGTCCTCGTACATCTCGGACGTGATTGCGCCACGCACCGCCCGCGCCGATTCGCGCGCGGCGCGCAGGCAGCAGAAGATCGACGAGGAATTGCGCGCGTCCAGGATCATGTAGCGCAGCACGCTCTCGGCCGAAAGCTGCGGAAAGCGCTCGTAGAACGCGGTCGCGAGGCCCGAGGTGATCAGCGGCACCGCCCAGGGCTCGGCCCAGGCGAGGCCCGGTTCGACGGCGTCGTACGGCAGCAGCGACATGCGGTAGGTGACGTCGAGCAGGCGCGCGGTGTTCTCCGCGCGCTCGATGTGGCGCGCCATCCAGTAAAGCTCGTTGGCGGTACGGCAGAGCATCGCTTGGTATTCGGGTTCCGTTGGTTGCTGGAAGCGTGCGCTGTAGGCCTAGGCAGCCATCACCCAGGTGTCCTTCGTACCGCCGCCCTGCGACGAATTGACGACCAGCGAGCCCTCGCGCAGCGCCACCCGCGTCAGCCCGCCGGGTACCAGGCTGACCGCGCGGCCCGACAGCACGTACGGACGCAGGTCGATGTGCCGCGGTGCCAGTCCCGACTCGGTGAACGTCGGGCAGGTCGACAGCGACAGCGTCGGCTGGGCGATGTATTTGGCGGGGTTCGCGACGATACGGGCGCGAAACGCGTCGCGCTCCGCGGCGCTCGCCGCGGGCCCGACCAGCATGCCGTAGCCGCCGGCCCCGTGCACTTCCTTGACCACCAGGTCGGCGAGGTGGTCGAGGCAGTAGGAGAGATCCTCGTCGCGATGAAGCTGCCAGGTCGGAACGTTGTTCAGTATCGGTTCCTCGGTCAGGTAAAAGCGAATCATGTCCGGCACATACGGGTAGATCGACTTGTCGTCGGCAACGCCGGTCCCGATGGCGTTTGCCAAGGTCACCTTGCCGGCCCGGTACGCGGCGAAAAGTCCCGGAACCCCGAGCGTCGAATCGGCGCGGAACGCGCGCGGGTCGAGGTAGTCGTCGTCGACCCGCCGGTAGAGCACATGCACGCGCTGCGCGCCCCGCGTCGTGCGCATGTAGACCGCGTCGTTCTGCACGAACAGGTCCTGGCCCTCGACCAGCTCGACACCCATTTGCTGCGCCAGGAACGCGTGCTCGAAATACGCCGAGTTATAGGCACCCGGCGTCAGCACCGCGACCTCGGGATGATCCTCGCTGGCGGGGGCCACCGCGTGCAGGGTCTCGAGCAGCAGGTCCGGATAGTGCTCTACTGGCTTGATCGCCTGCGTGGCAAACAGTTCCGGGAAAAGCCGCATCATCATCTTGCGGTTCTCGAGCATGTAGGAGACGCCCGAGGGCACGCGCAGATTGTCTTCGAGCACGTAATAATCGCCTTCGCCGGCGCGGACGACGTCGCCGCCGGCAACGTGCGCGTAGATCCCGCCCGGCACGTCCATGCCTTGCATTTCGCGCCGGTATTGCGAGTTGGACAGCACCCGCTCCGGCGGGATCACTCCGGCCTTCAGGATGCTCTGGCCGTGGTAGATGTCGTGCAGGAAAAGGTTCAGTGCCTTGACCCGCTGCTTCAGCCCCTGTTCGAGCGTCTGCCATTCTCCGGCAGGAATGATGCGCGGGACGATATCGAACGGGATCAGGCGCTCGGTTCCAGAATCCTCGCCGTAGACTGCAAACGTGATGCCCAGGCGATGGAAGGCGCCTTCCGCTTCCTTGCGCTTGCGTGCGATCTTGTCGGCAGAGGTGCTT
>JBDTNP010000475.1:0-1665 GCA_039933695.1 Betaproteobacteria bacterium
TGCGCCTGCTGAGCGCCGTCGGCGTCACCTTTGGCTGGCTTTCGATCGGACTGCCGCTCGCGATCGCCGCCGCGGCGCTGGTCGCGTTCGCGCTGCGCGCCGGACGCATCGCTCCGCTCGATCTGCGCACCGTGATCGGCTCGCTGCTGCGGCCGCTGCTGCGGCCGCCGCTGCCGCGCTGGCAACGTGCGGTCTGGATGGGGTTGATCGGCTGGCTGGCGCTGCGCTTCCTGCTGCTCGCCGCCGATATCGCGTGGCAACCGCTTTATCCGTGGGACGCATGGGTGCAATGGGCGACCAAGGCCCGCGTCTGGTACGAGCTGGGGCGCATTGCCCCGTTCGTGCGCGCCGAGCAGTGGTTCGCGAGCCCGGGCGGCGTCTATTTCGATGCTGCGCCCAATTACCCGGCAACGATTCCTCTGCTGCAGGTCTGGACCTGTATTGCGCTCGGCCGCTGGGACGATTCGGCGATGAACTGGCCCTGGCTGCTGCTGCTGATCTCGCTGACCTGCGCGGTCTACGGCGCTCTGCGCGGCGAAGGCCTTGCGCCGCTGGCTGCGCTGGTCGGCGCGTACCTGGTCGCATCGCTGCCGCTGCTCGACACGCATGCGGCGCTCGCCGGATACGCCGATCTGCCGATGGCCGCGATCTATACGCTGGCGGCACTCGCTTTTTATCGCTGGTCGATGCGGCGCGACCGGCTCGACGCCGCGCTCGCGCTCGGGCTCGCGCTGTCCTGTCCGTTGATCAAGATTCCCGGGTTGGTCTGGGCGCTGACGCTCTTGCCCGGCGTCGTCGTCGCGCTGCTGCCGCGGCGCGGGTTGAAGGTCGTCGGCATCGCGTACGCGCTGGGACTGTTCGCACTGCTTGCGATGGCGCGAACCAACGTCGTCATCCTCGGCTACCGGCTTCATGCCGATTTCGATCCCGGATGGCGCACGTTCTGGGACGCCTACCTGCTGTCCAGCAGCTGGAATCTGCTCTGGTACGGCGCGGTCGTGCTGGCGATCGTCGGCGTCCGACGCTTGGGTCGACCGCGGCTCGCGCCGCTGTCCGTCGTCGTCGGCACCGGCATCGCCTTCCTGCTGTTCGTCACCTGGTTCACCAACGCATCGGCGTGGATGCTCGAGCTGACGACGCTCAATCGCGCGACGCTGCACCTGGCGCCGCTGGTCGTCGTCCTCGGCGCGCTGCTCTGGCGGGAGCTTGCCGGCGACACGCAGCCTGCCGCCGCGGTCGTGCCGGCGACCGCCTGAGCTCCGACCGCATTTCGCTTCCTTATGCTCGATCTGCCCGGAGTCACGCTTTGCTGCATCGATACCGCCAACCACGCGCTGGCCGCGCGTGCGCTGCGTCGGTCGGCAGTCGGCATCAGGTTTGCACGCTCGATTTTTCTTACCGACCGTGGAATCGACGAACCGGGCGTCGAAGTCCGCACGATCGCTGCCCTCGCCTCGCGCGACGATTATTCGCGCTTTGTGCTGGGCTCGCTGCTCGATCATGTCGATACGTCGCACGTCCTGCTGGTGCAGTGGGACGGCTACGCGCTGAACCCGGCGGCGTGGCACGGCGACTTCCTCGATTGCGATTACCTCGGCGCCAAGTGGTTCTGGGCGCCGGAAGGGCAGCGCGTCGGCAACGGCGGGTTTTCGCTGCGCTCGCGCC
>JBDTNP010000476.1:0-5083 GCA_039933695.1 Betaproteobacteria bacterium
GGACCTCTTCAACCTGATGTGTCGTCACCACGATGGTGCGGCTGCGGTCGAAGTAGTCGTTCAGCAGCGAATCGTAGAACTGCTTGCGATAGAGGATGTCGAGGCCGAGCGTCGGTTCGTCGAGCACCAGTAATTTGGCGTCGATGGCCATGACCAGTGCAAGATGCAACTGGGTGACCATTCCCTTCGACAATTCCCTGACCTTGCTGCCGCGCTTGATGGCGGTTTTTGCGAGAAAGCCTTCCGCCTTCGCGCGATCGAAGCGCGGATGCACGCCGGCGACGTAATCGAGAGCCTGCGAGACCCGCATCCAGCGCGGCAGCACCGCGACATCGGCGATGAAGCAGACGTCGCGCATCAGCTGGTCGCGCTCGGTCCATGGGTCTCGCCCGAGCACCTTGAGTTCGCCCTGGTAGGGTGTGAGCCCGAGAATCGCATTGAGCGCCGTGGTCTTGCCCGCGCCGTTGGGACCGATCAGTCCGAGGATGTGGCCCTCCTCGATAGACAGATCGATGCCGTCCAGCGCGACGGTCGTGCCGTAAGCCTTGCGCAGGCCGCGAGCTTCTATGCATGGCATGGTTTAGCGCTCCTTTCCGGCAGCCGACGAGTTCCCGCCGGGTGCGGCAGCGTCCAGCAGTTCCTCGGGAGTCAGGCCGAGCCGCTGAATGGTCGCGTGGATCGCGGGCCACTGCTCCGCGAGAAACTTCTGGCGCTCACCCTGGAGCAGGAGCTTGCGCGCGCCGGCATTGATGAACATACCCAGACCTCGCCTTTTCTCGACAAGTTGCTCGTCGACCAGCAATTGGTAACCCTTCAGAACCGTGAGCGGATTGACCTGATATTCGACCGCCACGTTGCGCACCGACGGCAGGGGATCGCCTTCCTTGAGCACCCCGTCGAGGATCATCGCGATGACGCGGTCGCGAAGCTGCCGGTAAATCGGCTGACTGTCGTTCCACTCTCGATCCATGATGGGTTTCTTGCCCGCCTACCGGGCGGCGGTGGAGATGCGCAAGATGGCGGACGAGGCCGTCTCGCCTGACGGACCGGGGCTCGGCGCGGCCTCGACTATCCGCCGAGGACCTGTCGACGACCGCGGTTCGCGTGGCGCAACAACGGTGATGCTCGTGACGGCGCCGGCGCCGCCGGACGCAGCAGGAATCGCCTGCGACGCCACGTCTAAGGGCGGCTCATGGCCTTCGGAGTCCACCCGCGCCGGCAGGATGACAGACACGGCTATCGTGACAGCCGCCAGGGTGGCGCCGACGAACCCGAACGCCAGGCGCGGGATCCGCGCCTGATACGAGTGTGGGCCGACTGCCCCCGCACCAGGCGCGGCGAGCTTTGGCATATTATTAAACATATTCAATGGCTTGATCACTTCAGGTTCCTCCGGCATCGAATGTACTGTTATACAGTACTATAACACTAATTCGAGTGTCAAGGACTTTTTGATTCTTGCCTTCCGGCCCGCTTGCGCGAGGGTCCCGCGCAGGCGAGGCCGCCGTCCGGCCCTGTTCAAATCGAGGGAGGATGCATGGGGCGCCTCGGCTTGCCGTGGTGGGGAGTTTGTCTTGCGCTAAGCGGTTGTGTACGTGTTCCTGCTCGTGCTCCTGCGCGTTGCCTGCAATCGATATCCGCGCACCCGGCAGCGAGCAGGAGCACAAGGTCGAACGGCGCGAACTGCCCGGTATTTCGAGCACGTTCGCCTCGGCACCCTGGAAAACAATGGGCGGATCACCGTTTCACTTCAGCCGCGCGCGACGTGAAACCCCCGCCAGACGCTTTGGCGAACGTTGGTGGACACAGGTAACCGATTGGGAACGGATCGCGATCGTGACCACGTTCCCGGCCTTGACTCTCGGAATATGCGGCCTCGCCGGTTCAGACCTCGCAGCCTGAAGTTGAGCGCTGGCCGCCTTGATCGCCCGGCATATGAGACTGCGGCCTACCGGCGAATAAACCAGATGACAACCGACAGCGCGATGGAGATGATGATGCAGGTCGTGATCGGAAAGTAGAAAAATCCGCTTTCGGTTTCGATGCGAATGTCTCCTGGCAAACGGCCGAGACCGAGCCTGGAAAGCCATGGCCATAGCAGTCCAACGATCAGGATAACCGCGCCGATGGCTATCAGAATCCGTTGCATATCGGACATCGTACTGCAGGCGCGGAACACCGAAAGGAATCCTCTTGACCCGTGACGCCGCGCCGGTCAGCATTTGCCATGGATCTCCACACTTGGCTCATCTACCTGTTGGCGGCCATCGGCCTTTCCCTGTCGCCCGGACCTAACGGACTCCTCGCCCTGACGCATGGGGCACTGCACGGCCGCCGCAAGGCGCTGTACACGATCTTCGGTGGGGCCTTGGGATTCGTCGCCGTCATCGCTCTTTCGATGTTCGGCATCGGCGCGTTGCTCAAGGCTTCCCTGGCATGGCTGACGGTCTTGAAGTGGATCGGAGGCGCCTATCTCGTCTGGCTGGGCATCCAGATCTGGCGGTCACCCGCGATAGGCATCGACATCCGCGGCTCGGTGAAATCCAGGGCAGGCTGGTCGCTTTTCCGGCAAGGTGCGCTCTCCGCACTGACCAATCCCAAGGCGCTTCTCTTTTTTGCCGCTTTTCTTCCGCAGTTCATCGATCCCGCCCGGAGCCTCGTCGTCCAGTTCGTCGTCATGGCCGGGACCTTCGCTGTGATCGAAATCGCGACCGAACTGTTCATCGCCAGCATGGCTCACCGGCTCAATCCCTGGCTTCGGCGAGTTGGCCGTCGCTTCAACCAGGCCTGTGGCGGCGTGTTCATCGCGATCGGGATCGCTCTGCCGCTGCGCAGTTGACCATGCGCATCTGCCTGCTCACCAACCAGAATCTTCTCGCGGACCCTTTTCCCGCCGACGACTGGCCGTGCGATCCACGGCCTTTTTATCCCGAGGCGCACTGGGAGGTCGAGTGCCTCGAGAAATCGACCTCGGTCGAACGGGTCACTCGTCGGATCCACCAGGGCTTCGATCTCTTTTTCAACCTGTGCGATGGCGCCGCGGACCAGAACACGCCGGGCATCGAGGTCGTGAAGACCCTGGAGAAGCATGGTGTCGCCTTCACCGGGGCGACGTCGGAATTCTACGAGCCCACGCGTGAGGCGATGAAACTGGCTTGCAGGGCCGAGGGCATAGACACGCCCGATCATGTACTGGCGCGCTGCGAAGCGGATGTCGAATTGGCCGCTCACGTACTGCGCTTTCCGCTGATCGTGAAACACTACAGCAGCTATTCCAGCGTCGATCTTTCGCGACGCTCCCGCGTCTGCTCGCCGGCGGGTCTCCGCCAGCAGACACGCAAGATCGTCCGCCGCCACGGAGCGGCGCTGATCGAGGAGTTCATCGAGGGGACCGAATGCACGGTCCTCGTGGCCGAGAATCCGGATGATCCGACGCGGCCGAAGACCTACACGCCGATTCAATACCGTTTTCCCGACGGCGAGACGTTCAAGCACGCGGCAATGAAGTGGGTGAATTTCGCGAAGATGGCGGCTTTCCCTGTCGACGATCCGATCCTCGACGCCCGCCTGCGCGACGTTTCCGCCCGCTTTTTCCTCGCTCTCAAGGGTGCGAGCTTCGGCCGCTGCGATCTACGGATCGACCGAAGCGGTGCGGTCTTCATGCTGGAAATCAATCCCAACTGCGGCGTTTACTACCTTCCCAAGGACGCCGGCAGCGCGGATCTCTGCCTGACGCACGATCCGGAGGGTCATGCCGGGTTCACCCGCCAGCTGATCCGGGCCGCATTGCATCGACATCAACAGCGCGCCCAGCACAATGGCCGTCCGATGCGGATGGCACCGCATCAGGCGCAGATCGCGGCGCCGGTTTCTCTCTGAAGGGTCCTCGCTGACTACGATTGCGCCAGGCGAGCTTCCGCTCCCGCGACCATCGCTTTGAAGCGCGGATTGTCGCGGACCGGATCGAGATCCGGATCTGTCTTGACCCAGTTCAGGACTTCGATACCCATGGTTTCGAATCTCGGGCCCAGCACATCGAGCGCAGCTTCGAAGTCGTGCAAATCGGTGATCAGCGAGCACGCGAAGTTGTAGCGCAGGTTCACGTTGTCCGGATCAAGAAGTAGCGCGCGTTCGGCCCATTCCTTCGCTCGCTCCGCTTCGCCCAGCGCAGCGAGCGCGCCGACGGCGAACCCCATCGCCGATCCATTGTCGGGCTCGACGGCAACGATCTTCTCGCAGCGCTCGAGCGCGCGGCGCGCCGCTCGACGGACACCCTCTTTGTCGCCGATCGCGGTATGGCAGCTGACGAGCATGCCGGCCGCCGAGAAATCCGTTTCCACGGTCGTGGCCGCCTTTTCGAAATGAAGAATCGCCTCGTCGAACCGGCGCAACTGGTAGTACAACTGCCCTGCGGCGAAGTTCACGTCATAGGAGTCGGGATCCAGGCGCAGGGCAATGTCGATTTCGCGCAACGCCTCGTCAAGGCGTGCATTTTGCGCCAGGACCCGGGCCTTTGCGGCGTGCGCTTCTGCCAGATTCCCGTCGAGCTCGATCGCCCGCTCGGCCGCCAGTAAGCCATTGTCCCCCTCCCTGCCGAAGAAAAAGCGCAGTTTGATCTGCGCGCCGGCCATCAGCGCCCAGGGACGTGCATAGTTCGGGTCGATCTCGATGGCGCGGCGACACAAGCGGATGATCGCTTCGCTGCGGCGGGCGCTGCCGAAGTTGCCGGTGATGCTGTATTGCCGTGCCATCAGATAGAGCTTGTACGCCTCGGGGTCCGTGGTCCCGCGCTGCTCGATCGCTTTTTTCTCCTCGGGCAGGAGCTTCAGCTTCAGCGCCGCGACGATCGCCTGCGAGATTTCGTCCTGCAGCGCGAAAATGTCGTTGAGATCGCGGTCGTAGCGTTCGGCCCAGACATGCCCGCCGGTCGCGCCATCGACAAGCTGGGCAGTGATCCGGACGCGGCCCCCTGCCTTGCGCACGCTACCCTCGAGCACGTGGCTGACTTTCAATTGCCGCGCGACCTGAGGCACATCGACATGCTTGCCTTTGAACGTGAAGGCGGTGTTGCGCGCGGCGACCC
>JBDTNP010000477.1:0-3259 GCA_039933695.1 Betaproteobacteria bacterium
GCGGGCTGCTTGCCGGTGTCGAAATAGATGCCGTCCGAGGTGCGATAGGTATAGCCGTTCCTTTCGATGTCGGCGATGAACTCGATCTGCTCGCCGATGTGGTCGGTCGCACGGCAGAGTACCGTCGGCGGCTCGATGTTGAGCCGCTGCATGTCGTCGATGAACGCCGCCGTATAGAGTTCCGCGATCTCCCATGCGCTGCGGCCGGTGCGCCGCGCGCCCTTTTCCATCTTGTCTTCGCCGGTGTCGGCGTCGGAGGTCAGATGACCGACGTCGGTGACGTTCATCACGTGCCGCACGCGGTAGCCGTTCCATTCGAGCACCCGCTTCAGGATGTCTTCGAACAGGAAGGTGCGAAAGTTTCCGATGTGCTGATAGTCGTAGACGGTCGGCCCGCAGGTATAAAGGCCGGCCGCGCCGGCCTGCAGAGGCTCGAACGCCCGCAGGCTGCGCGCGTAGTTGTCATACAGCCGGAGCGATGTCGACATCTTTCATTTCGCAATAAAAAAGCCGCCAGCGGCTTCTGGCGGCTCGTCGTGCCCCGTCCGTCAGGCCGGGCTAGCGCGCGCGGCGGGCCGCGTGAGCATCGCCGCGACAATGCGCACTTAACGGACCCGCAAACCGGAGATCGGACATGGCGGCATGGTAGCGAATCGGCGACTCAGCGGCAAGCGAACGCAAAGCCCTTGCGAACGCCGCGTTCGTCGTCCGCGCGACGAACAGGTAAAATCGCGCTCGCCCGGCTTCTCGCCGCGGCCAAGCCCGATGCCCGCCTCCATCGACCCCGTCGTTCGATCGCGCGACGCCGTGCTTTCGCGGTCCGCATCGATCGCGCTTGTCCTGCTGTTCACGCTGATCTGGTTCGCCAATCTCGACTATCGTCGATTGATTCATCCCGACGAAGGCCGTTACGCGGAGATACCGCGCGAATTGGTGACAAGCGGCGACTGGCTGACGCCTCGTCTGGACGGCATCAAGTACTTCGAGAAGCCGGCATTGCAATACTGGCTCACCGCCGCTGCGTACGAGGCGTTCGGCATCCATCAATGGACGGCGCGTCTTTGGCCCGCCCTCGCCGGATTCGCCGGCGTGCTGTTTATCGGCTACGTGGGACTTCGCCTGGGCGGCCCCCGGCTAGGTCTGTACAGCGCGGCGGCGCTCGGCGGATGCATCTGGTATGTGCTCAACGCGCACATCCTGACGCTGGACTCGGGACTCACCTTGTGGATGAGCGTCGGCTTCGGCGCGCTGCTGGTGGCGCAACGAAGCGCGTCGACCGGGCGCGAGCAACGCGGCTGGATGCTGATCGCCTGGTCGGCGCTGGCGCTGGCGGTGCTGTCGAAGGGGCTGATCGGCGTCGTTCTGCCCGGCGCGTCGCTTTTCGTCTATTCGCTGCTGACCCGCGACTGGACCGTGTGGCGGCGGCTGCATCTGTCCGGAGGCCTGCTGCTGTTCGCGCTGATCGCCGCGCCATGGTTCATCGCCGTGTCGCTGGCCAATCCGGAATTCTTTCGTTTCTTTTTCATCCACGAGCATTTCGAGCGCTTTCTCACCAACGAGCACCATCGCGAGGGCGCGTGGTGGTATTTCATTCCGATCTTCGCCGCCGGCATCCTGCCGTGGCTGACCGTCGTCGTCTGGACTGCGCCCAGGATGTGGTCGGGCCCGGTCGCGGACAGCAACGGCTTCAGCTGGCAACGCTACGCACTCGTATGGTCAGCGTTCATCTTCGTTTTTTTCACCATGTCGAGCTCCAAGCTGCCTTCGTACATACTGCCGATCTTTCCGGCGCTGGCCCTGCTGATTGGCGCCGAGCTGGCGACCCTGCCCGAGCGAACGCTGTTCTGGTTGACCTTGCCGCTGGTCGTCGCCACCGGCGTGTGCATGCTGGCAATCGCCTTCGGATTCGAGACCATCGCGCAGCACTTCGCCGACGAGCGACAGCCACTGGCCCCGCTGCTGGCCTATGGCCGGTGGCTCACTGCCGCCTGCGCGGTGGCGCTGACCGGCGGCCTCGCTTCGCTCTGGTGGCTCAAAGCCGGCAAGCGCGCGGCGGCAGTATTAGCGGTGGCGCTGACCACGCTGCTCGCTGCGCTGCTGGTGCTGACCGGCCACGACGAGCTCGCCGATTCGCGCTCGGCTGCGCCGATCCTGTCCCGCGTCATCAGCCAGCACGGCCCGATCGCCGCCGGCGTGCCGTTCTATTCGGTCAAGATGTACGATCAGACGCTGCCGTGGTATCTGGGCCGCACGGTGACGCCGGTCGCGTATCTGGACGAACTGGCGATGGGGCTTGCCATCGAACCTGACAAGGCCGTGGCGACGCTGGGCGAGTGGAAGCAGCGCTGGGACCGGGAAACCCAAGCGTATGCGATCATGCAGGTCGACATGTACGAGACGTTGCTGCGCGAGGGCGTGCCGATGCGGGAGCTCGGCCGAGATCCGCGCCGCGTGATCGTCAGCCGCCGCTGACGGACGCTGCTCGATCGACGTAAAGGAACAGGCGCCGATGCATTCCTGCGACACCGGGCGGGCATGAACCTGTCGGGATTTTCGTTCCTGATTACCGGCGTGCTGCTGAACGCAATCGCGCAGCTGCTGCTCAAGGCCGGCACCAACACGCTGGGTGTCATCACGCTGACCCGCGCCAATTGGGCCGGCGAGTTCGGCAGGATGGCGACCGAGCCGCATTTCATCGGCGGCGTGATCTGCTACGGGTTCAGCCTGATCGTGTGGATACTCGGGCTCTCGCGCGTCCCGGTGTCGATCGCCTACCCGATGCTGTCGCTGGGCTATGTGATCAATGCAATCGCCGCCTATTATCTTTTCGGCGAAGGCGTGAGCTTCATGCGCTGGCTCGGCATCGGGTTCATCGTGCTGGGCGTGTGGCTGGTGGCGAGGAGCTAGTGAGCGCCTTTGCCGAACCCGCCGCAGGCGTGGGGGTCATCCTCCAATGAGCGCGCGCGAGCAACCGCGAGAGGACGCCTATCTCAAGTTCGCCGGCCCGGACCTGGATGAAGCGACGATCGCCGGTGTGGCCGAGGTCCTGCGCTCGGGCCAGATCACCAGCGGGCCCTGGGTGACGCGCTTCGAACGGCAACTCGAAGCATTCTGCGGCGGCCGGGCGGTTCGCGTGCTGACCTCGGCGACCGCCGCGATCGAGGTCGCGCTGCAGCTTTGCGGCGTCGGCCCCGGCGACGAAGTGATCACCGGCGCGCAAAGCTTTTTCACCGTGCTCAACATGATCGTCAAAGTGGGC
>JBDTNP010000478.1:0-3111 GCA_039933695.1 Betaproteobacteria bacterium
GGTCGTCGCATACAGCGCCGGCCGGCCGGGTGTTTCGCGATGGCCGACCGCCTCGATCCATTGCCGGTCTTCCAGCGTCTTGATGATGTGCGTCGATACCGCGACGCCGCGAATCGCTTCGATGTCGCCGCGCGTGACCGGCTGCTGGTAGGCGATGATCGCCAGCGTCTCCATCACCGCGCGCGAATAGCGCGGCGGCTTGTCCGGCGACAGCCGTTCCAGAAAAGGCTGGATCGCGGGCTTCGCCTGGAAGCGCCAGCCGCTGGCAACCTGGACCAGCTCGACGTTGCCACCGCTCCACTTTTCGCGAATCCGGTCGAGCAGATTACGCACGACGTCGGCCTCGAGGGGCGGGTCGAACAGCTTCGACAGCTGAGCCACCGGCAGCGGTTCGCCCGCGACCAGCAGCACGGCCTCGAGAATGTCTTCGATGTGTTCCAAATCCATTTCGTTTCACTTCCCAATGGCGCAGCGCTCCGACGCCATCACGTCCCGGCGCGGGCCGGACGGAGTCCACTGCTACCCGGCATGCGCCGTCGTCGTCGGCTTGCGGCAACCCGCGCCGCGCCGGAATCAGGCTTCGCTTTCCCCTTCCAGCGTGAACGCCGGATCGCCCTTCCGTTGCACATAGATCGGCGCGAACGGCTCGGCTTGCGCCAGTTCGAGCAGGCTTTCCCGGGTGAGCTCGAGAATCGCCAGAAACGTCACGACCAGCTGCGCGACACTGCTACGCCCGTCGAACAAGGCCGTGAATGCAACGAAATGGCCGGGCTCGAGCAACTTCAGCAAGCGACTCATCTGGCTGCGCACCGACAGTTGCTCGCGCGTAACCAGGTGGTGGCGGTTTACTCGCGCCCTTGCCACCAGTCCCGCCCATGCCGCCTTCAGGTCATCGGCGTCGACGTCGGGCAGGCGTGCGGTCGCGACACGGTCGAACCAGACGCGCACCAGCGCATAGTCCCGCTCGGCCAACGGCAGCTCGTCGAGCGCCTGCGCGCCGGCCTTCATGCGCTCGTACTCGAGAAGCCGCCGAACGAGCTCGGCGCGAGGGTCCGCGGGCTCCTGACCCAGCTGCGGAGGCTTCGGAAGCAGCAGCCGCGACTTGATCTCGATGAGCACCGCCGCCATCAGCAGGTATTCGGCGGCAAGCTCGAGCTGCGTACGGCGCATCATCTCGACATAACCGAGGTACTGGCGGGTCAACTCCGCCATCGGGATGTCGAGGACGTTGATGTTCTGCTTGCGGATCAAATAAAGCAAGAGGTCGAGCGGTCCTTCGAAGCTTTCGAGGAAGATTTCCAGCGCTTCAGGCGGGATATACAGGTCCTGCGGCAGCGCCAGCATCGGCTGGCCGTAGACCTTGGCGACCGGCGCGCCGGCCGCCTGGGCGAGGTCGATCACCGGCGCTTCGGCGTCGTTCGCCATCACGTGTAGCTCAGTCCCATGGCATCGCGCACGTCGCGCATCGTCTCCTCGGCGAGCTTTCTCGCCCGCTCGCAACCATCGGCGACGATCGCGCGCAGCAGCGAGGGGTCGTCCAGATATTTCTGGGCGCGTTCGTGCAGCGGACGCTGCTCGGCGATGATCGCGTCGATCACCGGCTGCTTGCAATCGAGACACCCGATGCCGGCGGTCGTGCATCCGTTGTGCGCCCAGTCCCGCGTTGTCTGATCGGAATAGATCTGGTGCAGCGACCAGACCGGACACTTTTCGGGGGTGCCGGGGTCCGACCGGTGCACCCGCGCCGGATCGGTCTGCATCGTGCGCACCTTGGTGGTGATCGTCGCCGGGTCCTCGCGCAGGAAAATCGCATTGTCGTACGACTTGGACATTTTCTGCCCGTCGGTGCCGGGCACCCTGGGCGAGTCCGTCAACAGCGGGTGCGGCTCCGGCAGAATGACGCGGCGCGAGCCTTCGAGATAGCCGAACAGGCGCTCGCGGTCGCCAAGAGCCAGGTTCTGCGCTTCGTCCAGCATCTCGCGCGCGGTTTCAAGCGCGGCCTGGTCGCCCTGCTCCTGGAACGCGGTGCGCAGCTGCGCATAGCGCTTCGCCCGCTTCGAGCCGAGCTTTTTGATCGCCGCCCTGGCCTTCTCCTCGAAGTCGGCTTCGCGGCCGTAGATGTGGTTGAAGCGGCGCGCGAGCTCGCGCACCAGCTCGAGATGCGACACCTGGTCTTCCCCGACCGGTACCATGTTGGCCCGATAGATCAGGATGTCCGCCGCCTGCATCACCGGATAGCCGAGAAAGCCGAACGTCGTCAAGTCGCGGTCAGCTAGCTTCTGCTGCTGCTCCTTGTAGGTCGGCACGCGTTCGAGCCAGCCGACCGGCGCCATCATGCCAAGGAGCAAGGTCATCTCCGCATGCTCGACGACGCGGGACTGGATGAAGATCGTCGAACGAGTTGGGTTGATGCCGGCCGCAAGCCAGTCGATGAACATCTCCCAGACACTGTCCTCGATCCGCTCGGGCGTCTCGTAATGCGTCGTCAGCGCGTGCCAGTCGGCGGCAAAATACAGGCAATCGTATTCCTCCTGGAGCCGCAGCCAGTTTTTCAATGCACCGTGGTAATGCCCGATGTGCATGCGGCCGGTGGGCCGCATGCCCGACACAACGCGATCAGAAAACATTGCGTGCCTTGGTGAACGGCCGGCGCGGCTAGAAGCCGGCCAGCGCCTGCAGCAGGCGGAGCACCAGGGAAATCATCGGCGACATCAGCCGATCCAGCACGTTCGACGCGAGCAGCAGAAGAATGATCAAGAAGCCATAAGGTTCAAGCCGCGCATATCCGGCGGCAAGCGAATGCGGCAGCAGGCTGATCGCGATCCGCCCGCCATCGAGCGGCGGAATCGGCAGCAGGTTCAGCACCATCAGTACGACATTAACCAGGACTCCCGCCCGGCTCATCAACAGCATGCCGTCGCTGGCGAGCGCGCCGTCGGGCGAGCTCAACCGATAGATCAGCATCCAGAAGAACGCCATCGCGAAGTTTGCCGCCGGCCCTGCCGCGGCAACCCAGAGCATGTCGCGCTTCGGATGGTTCAGGTTGCCGAAATTCACCGGCACCGGCTTCGCCCAGCCGAACAGAAAACCGCCGCCCCCCGCGAGCTTCGA
>JBDTNP010000479.1:0-2573 GCA_039933695.1 Betaproteobacteria bacterium
CTTCGGACGGAAGACCTTGCAGACATCCTCGCGCGTCTCGATGTAAGGGCCGCCGATCAGGTCGATGCAATACGGCACGGCGGGAAAGATGCCGTCGAGCGTTTCCTTGATCGCCTTCGGCTGTCCGGGAAGGTTGAGGATCAGCGCGCCGCTGCGGATGACGCCGACCTGGCGCGAAAGTATCGCCGTCGGCACGTACCTGAGGCTCACCTGGCGCATCTGCTCGCCGAAGCCCGGCAGCACCTTGTGCGCGACCGCCAGCGTCGCTTCCGGCGTCACGTCGCGCGCTGCGGGTCCGGTGCCTCCGGTCGTCAGCACCAGGTGGCAGCGGACGCTGTCGGTGAGCTCGATCAGCGTGCGCTCGATCAGCGCCTGCTCGTCAGGGATCAGCCGCGTTTCCATCCGCCACGGCGTAGTCAGCGCCGCGCCGAACCAGTCGGTGAGGCCCGGAATGCCCTTGTCTTCGTACACGCCGGCGGATGCGCGGTCGCTGATTGAGACCAGGCCTATCAAAAGCGAAGCGACGTCGGTCATCGGCGGATTCCGGCGGGTGTGCGGTCTGCGCCGGGCATCACGACGCGCGCGCCGTGGACAACAAGGTGTTCAGCGCACGAAAAAGCTCGCGATAGGCGTGCGGGGGCGCCGCACGCGCTCGCTCGCCCTGGACCCGCGTCACCAGCGCCGAGAGGCGTGCGCGGTCGGCGTGCGGGACGTCGGCGCACAACAGGTCGAGCGCAGCCGAATCCGCGAGCAGACGCTCGCGCCAGCGCTCGACCGCCGCCAGCCGCGCCTTTTCGGCAGCGGGCGCCGCGCCCCACTGCGCGAGGCGGGCCCGGATAGGGTCGGGATCGACATCGCGCATCAGTCTGCCGATGTACTGCATCTGTCTGCGCCGAGCCTCGTGCTTGGTGATCGCGCGTGCCTGTTCGATCGCGTCGAAGAGTCGCTCGGGCAAGCCGAGCTCGGACAGCCGCGGCGCGGAAAGTCGAACCAGCGTCTCGCCCAGGCTCTGGAGGTCGTGCATCTCGGTCTTGCGGCGCGTTTTCGACAAGGCCTGCGTATCGTCGCCGGAGGGATCGCCGGCCGAACGGTCGGGTGGTGCAACCGCCGGCGCGGCGCGGCGGCTACCGGAAGAACGCGGCCCGCGGTCCTCCTGTCCCGTCCGCCGGGGTGTTTCGTCGGATCGTCGCATGGCGGCGCCAGGGGTCGCGAAAGGGGCGGTTTGCTATCATAACCGATCAGGGACCGCCTTCCGCTTCGAGTCCGTCGATGACCAGCCCAGTGAGCACGTCCGATAATCGTTTTGCGCTCGCCGCCGGTACGCTCGCCGACGTCGCCGCACAAGTGCTGGATGCTGCGCGCGCGGGCGGCGCGACCGCGGCCGAGGCCGAGGTCTCGCAGGCCTTCGGCCAGAGCGTTACCGTGCGCAAGGGGGACGTCGAAACCATCGCCTACAACCGCGACAAGGGCATCGGCGTCACTGTCTATGTCGGGTTGCGCCGCGGCCACGCCAGCACCGCCGATTTCGCGCCCGCCGCGATTCGGGACACCGTCGCCAAGGCGTTGACCATCGCACGCTACACTGCCGACGACAGCTGTGCGGGGCTGGCCGATCCGGTATTGCTCGCGCATGACTGGTCGGATCCGGATCTGAGCCATCCCTGGCCACTAACCGTCGAGCAGGCGATCGAGCTTGGGCGCGAGTGCGAGGCCGCCGCGCTCGGCGTCGATGCGCGCATCAATAATTCCGAAGGCGCGTCGGTGTCGCTGCACGAGGCGGAATTCGTCTACGCGAACAGCAACGGATTTTCGGGCGGCTACGCGAGCTCGCGTCATGGCATCTATTGCGCGGTGATCGGCGAAGAGGATGGCGCGATGCAGCGCGACGACTGGTATACGTCGGCTCGATCGCCCACCGACCTGATGCCGGCGCGCGAAGTGGGCAGAAAGGCGGGCCTGCGCACGCTGCACCGGCTCGGTGCGCGCAAGCTCGCCACCACCGAGTGCCCGGTCGTCTACGAGGCTCCGATCGCGACCGGCCTGATCGGTCACTTTGTTAACGCCGTCAGCGGCGGCAGCCTGTATCGCAAGTCGTCGTTCCTGCTCGACAGCGTCGGCACGCAGGTGTTCGCTCCGCACGTGTCGATCCGCGAGGAGCCGCACCTGCCGCGCGGCCAGGCTTCGACGCCGTTCGACGACGAAGGCGTCGCGACGCGTCCGCGCGACGTCGTCGCCGACGGCGTTGTGCAGGGATATTTTCTCGGCAGTTATTCGGCGCGCAAGCTCGGCCTGCAATCGACGGCCAACGCTGGCGGCAATCACAACCTGATCGTCAGTCACGGCGAGGACGATCTGCCGGCGCTGCTCAAGCGCATGGACCGCGGCCTGCTGGTTACCGAATTGCTGGGCCAGGGCGTCAATCCGGTGACCGGCGATTATTCGCGCGGCGCGGCCGGCTACTGGGTCGAAGACGGCGAGATCGCGTATCCGGTCGAGGAAATCACCATCGCCGGAAACCTGACCCGCATGTACCGGGATATCACGGCCATCGGCAAGGACGTCGATCGGCGCGG
>JBDTNP010000480.1:0-2310 GCA_039933695.1 Betaproteobacteria bacterium
CGTCACTGTCCCGCGCGCCGGCTGGGTGAACGAGGTGATCGTCAGCGGATCGCCGTCGGGATCGCTGTCGTTGGCCAGCACCGCGATCGCCACCGGCTTGTTCAGCCCGGCCGTCGCGAAATCTGGCTGTGCGCTGGGCGGATGGTTGACCGCGGTCACGGTGATGCTGACCGTCGCGGTCGACGTCAGTCCCTTCGGATCGGCGATCGTGTAGGTGAAGCTGTCCGGCCCGACAAATCCGGCCGCCGGCGAGTACGAGACTTTGCTGCCGCTTATGGCCGCCGTGCCGTGCGCCGGCGCGCCGACCGCCACGATGCTGATCGGGTCGCCGTCAGGATCGCTGTCGTTGGCCAGCACGTCGAGGGCGTTCGCCGCCGAATTGCCGTTGACGGTGAAGCTGTCGGCGACGGCATTCGGGCCGCGGTTCAGGTAGCGCTTGTCCCCGGCGGCAACGCTGCTCGTCTGCTGCTGCGTGCGGTAGACGTCGACCGATTGCTTGTGCTGCGCCGGGTTGTGCAGCGCCCGCCGCAACCACGACGGCTCGCTGTCGATGTATTCGCGCCGCCATTCGACCGTGGGCGCCGCGGCGACCGGAGCCGGCGCGGCCTGCGGCCGCTCGGGCGGCAGCGTGACTTCCTCGGTCCGGGTCTCGTAGGTGACGAATTCGATGTCGACGCGGCGATTCTTCGGACGCCCTTCACGATCGTTCGGGTAGCGTGGATTGGCGAGCCCCATGCCCTCGGCGAGCAGGCGATCGGCCGGCATTCCGCCGTCGATCAGGAACTGGCGCACAGTGGCCGCGCGACGTTCCGACAACTTCTGGTTGTATGCGGCGGTTCCAATGTTGCAGGTGTGCCCGGTGATGCGGATGTTGCCTTCGTAACCCGAGGCGTTAAGACGGGTGAGCGTCTGCTCGAGCGCGGCTTTCGCGTCGGGCCGCAGCGCCGCCTTGTCGAAATCGAAAAAGGCATCGGATGCCATCGACGCGGTCGTCTTGACCAGCTGCTTTTGGACGCGCGCCTGCGCAGGTTCCGCTGCAGCCGATGCGACCGGCGCCGTGGTTCCTGCCGGCGCCGGAATTTCCACCTTGACGTCGCGGTAAGCGCGAGACAGCCGGTAGCTGTTGCCGCCGAATTCGTACCGGTACATCGCGGTGACGCGTTGGTCGTTTCGCGTCGACTCGAGCTCGCCGTTCTTGTGATAGGCCTCGGCGACCAGCGCGATGCTGTGCGGCGTCCCGGCGAAATATTTTTCGATGCCGAGCGAGACCGTCGACTGGGCTGCCGCGCCCTTGCCGCGCTCGTAGTCGAATCCGACCTGGACGCGGATCAGCGGCGCGGCGAAAAAGTGGCCGGCGCGGACACCGACGCCGTAGTCGTAGGCGCGCTCGAACAGCGTCGTGCGCACCGTCGTGAAGATGTCCTGCTCGAACGGCCCGACGGTATCGCTTCCGGTGATCGTCTGCATCGTCGTGACCTGGTCGACACCGAGCTCTCGCCGGCCGGTGAGCGCGCCCGAGGCGTACCCAGAGACGAACCAGGGCTCGGTCTCTAGCCCGCCGCCCAGGGTCAGCTTGCGGTCGTGCCACCGGTTCTGGTCGATCGCCGCGAACAGCTTGCGCACGCCTGCGAGGTGCTCGGCGCTTGCCGGTTGCCAGTGGTAGGAAAGTTGGCCTCCGCCGGCGCCGCGATCGGCGAACCAGAGTTCGCCGATCCACGCCGAGCGCTCGGTTTCGCCGAAGACGGCGAAGGCGTCGCCGCGCAGCTTGTTCTGCGAGTCGTAACCGATGCCGAGCCGCGTGCTCGCGCCGACATAGCGCAGGTCGAGATCCTGGCCGGTGGCTGCAGGCGTGCCGGACGTGGCGGTTTGCGCCGACGCCGTCGGAACGAACAGCGCGAACGCGAACGCCGCGAGGGCGTACTGGAGGTGGCCCATCGAACGCTTCTGCTTCTTGATTGCGCCAGTCGAGGCCAGCGGGCCGCTATTCTCGCCCAGCCGAGCCGAATTTCCAAGCGCGTCGAAAGGCGCCGCGGACTTCTCAGACCAGTTCGGCCGCGGGACCGAGCACCTGCTCGCGCAAATCGCGATAGCGCGGCAAGGTCGGCGGATAGACGCACAGGTACTTGACCTGCGCCGCCTGCAGACAGCGCTGCTTGATGATCTCGAGCTTCTGGTCGCGGGGATTCTGCACCTGCTGCGGCTCCTTGGCGTCGACGATCGCGACGATGGTCATGCCGCGGTCGCAGACGACGAAGCCGACGTGCTGGTTGGCGATCTTGCGAAATGCCCGCAACCGCTCCATCCCCTGCG
>JBDTNP010000481.1:0-3850 GCA_039933695.1 Betaproteobacteria bacterium
TTACGCCTGCGCAGACGTGGAACCGGGCAACCCCGGCGGATTTGTCGTCTGGGTCGAATTGCCCGGCCAGATCGATACGATGCAGCTCTACGACGCCGCCGTGCAGCAGGGTTTCAGCTTCGCGCCGGGCCGGCTCTTTTCAGCGAGCGATCGTTATCGCAACTGCCTGCGCCTGAGCTGCGGCCACCCGTGGAGCGAGCGCACCGGGCAGGCGATCGTCAAGCTCGGACAGTTGGTGCGCCAGGCCGGCTGAGCAGCCTCTTAGCGGAGCGCGGACTGGTTGCCCCGCGCCTCGCCGCTCGCGCGCTGGGCGCGGATCAGGCGCTGGGCCTCGAGGCACCAATGCTTCTTGATGCTGTGCCAGACATCGGCCGCCCACAGCACGTGCGAGTCATCCCCGCCCGGTATCGTCGCCGCATCGACTTCCCTCGCGCCGGTGTAGGCGTTGATCCAGTCGCGCTTGCTCGGCTCGTCGACCAGGTAGTCGGTATTGGGCACGGTCACATGGCTGTACCCGATCGGAAGATTGACGTTGTGCACTTTCGCGTTGCCGGTCTGGCGGTACAAATCATACGAGGTCGCGCCTGTCGGCGGCGTGAGCGCAATCGGATCGGCAGCGATCGAGTAGCCGGTGAATTCCTCGACGCTGTCCGGAATCGCTCGCAGCCGTCCGGCGAGGCTCCAACCGGTCGGCGCCCAGAATTCGAGCCCGCCGGCCCCGACGACCGACGCGTAGGAGAGCTGGATACCGATGACCGGCCGCTGGGCACGCGTCACCGGATCGTAAATCGTCTCGCGGTTCTCCGACTTGTCCGTTACCGGATTCCACACCGGGATGCGGTCGCCGAAATCGCCCGCGAGCTCATGCAGCACCTTGACCGTCTGCATGCCGCCCTGGCTGTGACCGATCAACATCGGACGCACGCCGTCGCGCTCGTAATACCACGCCAATTGCCCGGCCAGCCGCACGCTGCTGCGGTAGGGATTCTGCGACCACTCGCCGTCGCGCGGATCGCGGATCTGCGCTTCCGGATAGCCCATGCCGACCAGGAATTTGCCGAACGACTCCATCATCAGGTAGACGCCGGCGATCCCGCCATGGACGAGGACGATGCGCGGTGTCGGTCCGAGCGCGAGGCTGGCGCGCACGTCGCTGTCGCTGATCCTGTCGGGATCGAGCGCCAGGATTCGGTCCTCGATCGCGCGCCGCGACTCGGGAGTGGTGCCGTTGGTCGCCGCCAGATGCGCAGCCAACAACTCCTCGCGATTGTCGCTCGCAGCGGGGGAATACGAGGTTGTCGCGCAGGCGGCCAGCGCGAGCGCGGCGACGCTGGGGCCAAATATGCGCAGGCAACGCTTCGGCATGTTGTTGATGTTGTTCATTGCGGCCTCCCTTCCTTTGGGGAAGTCTCGCCCAAGCGGATTGGCGCCGCCTATCGGCCGAATGCTCTTTCGCGTGTCCGACCGAGGCGCGAACGATGCAGGACAGGCGCCTACAGCAGCGCTGGTCTCATTCGCGCGGCTGACGGCAGCGCAGCAGGTTCATCGCGTTCATCGTCGAGACGGTTTCACCGTGCTGGTTCAGAACCTCGATCAGCGTGCGCACGATGCCGCGATCCGGTTTGGACCGCGAGCGTCTGGCTTCGGTGACCGTGACCCGGATCCGCAGCGTATCGCCGGGGCGAACCGGCCTGAGCCAGCGCAGCTCGTCGACGCCGGGCGAAGAAAGGCTTGCGACGCTCGACAGGTAATTGTCGACGAACAGCCGCATCATCAGCGCCGCCGTATGCCAGCCGCTCGCGATCAGGCCACCGAACGGGCTCTGCGCCGCCGCCGCCGGATCGATGTGTATCGGCTGCGGATCGAATTCCTTCGCGAAGGCGACCGCTTCGCGCTCGTCGACGGCTGCCGTGCCGTACTCGTACGTCGAGCCCACGACGTAATCCTCGAAGTGGCGCTGGTCGATCGGAACAGCGAAGTCCGGCGCGCTCATGGCTGGCGCGGCACTGTCGTGCCGAATCGATCGGTCAATCCAGCTTGCCGACGCTGCGAACCACGGCACCGAGCTTTTGCGCGTCGGCGTCCCAGAAGCGTTGCAGCTCGGGTGCCCGGACTGCCGCCGTGACTAGCGCGCGGGCGAACACTAGGCGAATATCCAGACCAGAATTCCGCCGAGCAGCAGCCACTTGACCGTGTAGTAGGCAAGCTTGCTCTTGCGCTTGAGCGCCTTGCCTGGCAGGCGCAGGTAATACGCGAGGCCGAAGATCTTGTTCAATACGCCGACCTGATCGCCTGCGACGTTCTCGGTCTGGCTGGCGCGAATCACCGTCGCCTCGTACCAGTGGTTGATCGTCGCCATGATGCGGCTGGTCAGCGGCCGCTCGACGTCGCAGAACAGGATCACGCGCAGCGTGTCGGTCTTGTTCTCCGCCCAGTGGATGAAAGTCTCGTCGAAGATCACTGCCTCGCCGTCGCGCCAGCTGTACGGCTCGCCGTCGACGAAAATCCGGCAGTTGTCCGAGTTCGGCGTCGAAAGGCCCAGGTGATAGCGCAGCGAGCCGGCAAACGGATCGCGGTGCTTGCCCAGGTCGCCGCCGGGAGGCAGCAGCGCGAACATCGCCGCGTTGACCGACGGGATCGACTGCACCAGCGCGACAGTCTTCGGGCACAGCGCCTTCGCCGAATCCAGCGGCTCGTCGTACCATTTGACGTAAAACCGCTTCCAGCCGCGCCGGAAAAACGAATTGAAGCCCAGGTCATTGTATTTCGCCGCGGCACGGATATGGCCCTCGTCGAAGAGCTGCAGGGCTTCCTCGCGCAGTATTTGCCAGTTGTCGGACAGCGGCTTGAGCTCCGGGAACAGCTTGACGTCGACATACGGCCGGTTCGGCACCGCAGAGAACATGTACATCAGCACGTTGTACGGCGCCATGAACGTCGAATGATCGGTCAGCTGGCGGTAGAAGCGGTGCCGTATGCGGCCGCGATAATGGACGTACACGCCTGACGCGATAAACGCGTAGAGAAGGAAAAACTTCGGCGCCAGCAGATTGGGCAGGTGCTCGATCATCGTCGGTCTTTCGTGGTGGGCGCCATTATAGCGCCTGGGTCGCCGGGACCCTCCAGCGCGCCGCGGCCACTCACGGCGCAGGCGCCCGCGCGAGTTTCCAGCGCCGGTGCACCCAGAACCATTGCTCGGGATGGCGAAGCACCAGGATTTCGAGCATGGCGTTGTAGGCGCGGGTGTTGCGCCGGATTTCCTCGCTGACCTTGTCGCATTCGATCAGAGGGAGCGCGTCTTCGAAGCGCAGCACGTGCGTGCCGTCGGGTTCGCGCCAGCTCGACGCCGGCACGACCGGCGCATCCGTCGCGAGCGCCATGATCGCGAGGCTCTTGAACGTGCCCGCAGGCTCACCGAAGAACTCGACGGCGATGCCGTCGGGCGGCGAAGCGTGCTGATCGAACGGGAACACGACCAGGTCTCCCGCTTCGAGGCGCTCGAGAATCGCATCGAGCGATCCGCGCTTGCCCAGAACGCCAAAGCCACCCTGCCGAAACCGACGATTGACTAGCGCGTCGAGCCAGCGCGGCCGGATCGCGCGGCGGACGAAATGAAAGCGGCCGCGCATATGCGGAAAATGGCGCAGGCCCGCGATCGTCGCCACCTCGAAGTTGCCAAAGTGGCCGGTGAGGATCAGTGCGCCTTTGCCGCGTTCGAGCGCGCGCGCCAGCGCCTCGACGTTGTCGACGCGGATCAGCGCGGACTTCTTCTCTGCCGAAAGCCAGCGGAACCGGACGAATTCGCCGGCAAGGCGCCAAAGATGCGCGTAATGCGCCTGCGCCAGCCGGA
>JBDTNP010000482.1:0-1765 GCA_039933695.1 Betaproteobacteria bacterium
ACCTGGGACCTGCGGATTAACAGTCCGTCGCTCTACCAGCTGAGCTATCGGGGAACAGCCCTCTATTATATCGAGCCGCTCACGAGCGGGTCAATTCAACGTACCGCGCGACAGCGGTGCCGGGCGAACGGATTATAGCGGCGGGTCGCCGCGCGAGCCTGACGAAAGATGTGGTGCCGCCAGACGCAGGTAGTGGAACATCGACCAAAGCGTCAACACCGCGGCGACCCACAGCGCGACCTTTCCCAGCAGCTTGGTATCGATGCCAGGAATCACCGGCTGGTAGAGCAGCAATGCGATGATCGCAGTGATCTGCGCGCCGGTCTTCACCTTGCCGATGAAGGCGACGGCGACGCTTCTCGATTTGCCGATCTGCGCCATCCATTCGCGCAGCGCCGACACGGCGATTTCGCGGCCGATGATGATGATCGCGAGCCAGGGCTCGGCGCGGTCGAGCCAGACCAGCATGATCAGCGCCGCCGCCACCATCAGCTTGTCGGCGACCGGGTCGAGAAACGCGCCGAACGCCGACACCTGGCCCCACCGCCGCGCCAGATAGCCGTCGGCCCAGTCGGTAATCGCCGCGACTGCGAAGACGGTCATCGCCAGCCAGTTCTTGTGGGCCATCGACAGCATCGTGTCGGGCACATAATAGACACCGACGAATACAGGGATCAGGACGATCCGTAGCCAGGTCAGCGCAGTGGGAAGATTGAATAGCATGGCGGCGGCCGCGTGCTGCGCACGGTGAGCGCATTCTACTCCGGCTGCGGCGGACTCAGACCGACTATGCGCGAAGGTGCGTTCCGGCTGGCTCGCCGCTCCGAGTCGAGGGCGGCGATCGGTCAATGCAGCTCGGCGAATATGCGCTCGGCGAGCGCGCGGCTGATGCCGGCTACGCGCGCCAGGTCGTCGACACCCGCCGCCTGAACGCCCTTCAAGCCGCCAAAATGCGCGAGCAGCGCCTGCCGCTTGCGCGCGCCGATGCCGGTGATCCCCTCGAGGGTCGAGGTCGTTCGCGCCTTGCCGCGGCGCGCGCGGTGTCCCTGGATCGCGAAGCGGTGCGCCTCGTCGCGGATTTGCTGCAGCAGGTGCAGCCCCGGGTGATCGGGCGACAGCTGGAGCGTCCTGTCGCCATGCGGAAAGACAATTTCCTCCAGGCCGGGCTTGCGCTCAGGGCCCTTGGCGATGCCGATCAGGTGCGTCCCGTGCAGTCCCTGCTCGGCGAGCACCTCGGCCGCAACGCCGACCTGGCCTTTGCCGCCGTCGATCACCAGGAGGTCGGGCGCCGGGTATTCGCCGGAGACGATCCGCGCGACCCGTCGCGTCAGCGCCTCGCGCATCGCCGCATAATCGTCACCGCCGACCGGCGGCTTGACGTTGAAGCGCCGGTATTCGCCAGTCTGCATCGCCAATCGATCGAAGATGACGCAGCTCGCGACCGCGGCTTCGCCCATCGTGTGGCTGACGTCGAAGCATTCGATTCGTTGCACCGATTGCGGCAGACCCAGCGCTTCCTGCAAGGCGGCGAGCCGCTCGTCCTGCGTCGCTTTTTGCGCGAGCCTCTGCCGGATGGCGAGCTCGGCGTTCTGCACCGCCATCGTCACCCATACGCGACGCTCGCCACCGGGGTTGGTGACGAGCTGAACCTTGTGCCCCGATTGCGCCGACAGCACTTCGGCAAGAACCGGGTCTTCGCGTCCTCCGGGCGCGACGATCGTCGGAGGCGTCGGCCGCTCCAGATAGTGCTGGACCAGGAACGCCG
>JBDTNP010000483.1:0-2887 GCA_039933695.1 Betaproteobacteria bacterium
CTGTCGTTCATCGCGCTGTTCGCGCGCCGCGAGATGCCGCCGCTGCTGGCGCGCGCTTTGCGCCATGTTCCGGCGGCAATGCTGACCGCGATCGTCGTGCCGGCGATCGTGTTCGGCGCGCCGGGCGTGCTGGCCCTCGACGTCGGCAACGTCAAGCTGATCGCGGCGCTCGTCGCCGGCCTCGTCGCCTGGCGCTGGCGCAACACGTTGTTGACCATCGGTGTCGGCATGGCCGCGCTCTGGCTGCTGCAGCGCTTTGTGAGCTAATATCGAAACCGGAGACGACGATGCAACCGATTGCGCCGGACGGGGAAATGACGATGCGGTTCGAGGGCACCGACACCTACGTCGCGACGCCCGATCTGATGCTCGCCGTCAACGCCGCGGTGACGCTGGCGCGGCCGCTGCTGGTCAAGGGAGAGCCCGGCACCGGAAAGACGATGCTCGCCGAGGAGGTTGCGCGCGCTCTCGGCCGCCCGTTGATGCAGTGGCACGTCAAGTCGACGACCAAGGCGCAGCAGGGCCTGTACGAATACGATGCGGTGTCCCGCCTGCGGGACTCGCAGCTCGGCGACGACCGCGTCGCCGACATCGGGCATTACATCAAGCGCGGTGTGCTCTGGCAAGCGTTCGATTCGGAAGCGCCGGCGGTCGTGCTGATCGACGAGGTCGACAAGGCCGACATCGAGTTTCCGAACGATCTTTTGCGCGAGCTCGATCGGATGGAGTTCTACGTCTATGAGACGCAGGGCACGATACGCGCCCGTCACCGCCCGACCGTCATCATCACCAGCAACAACGAAAAGGAACTTCCGGATGCGTTTCTCCGACGCTGTTTCTTTCATTACATCCGGTTTCCTGACAAGGCGACGATGGCGCGGATCGTCGACGTGCACTTCCCTGGGCTGAAGAAGGCGCTGCTACAGGAGGCCCTCGAGGTTTTCTTCGAGCTCCGCGACATCCCGGGATTGAAGAAGAAACCGTCGACATCCGAATTGCTCGACTGGCTGAAGCTGCTGCTGGCCGAGGACATTCCGCCTGAGGCGCTGCGCAGCAACGACAAGAAGATCATCGTGCCGCCGCTTTACGGTGCATTGCTCAAGAACGAGCAGGACGTGCACCTGTTCGAGCGGGTCGCGTTCATGGCTCGGACGGGCCGCTAAAGCCGCGTCATGGCATTCGTCGAGCCGGTGACGCTCAACGGCGAGCATGCGACGCTCGAGCCGCTCGAAGCGAAGCACGAGGCCGCGCTTGGAGATGCTGCTGCCGACGGCGAGCTCTGGCGGCTCTGGTACACCAGCGTCGCGCCGCCGGACCGGATCGGCGATTACATCGCGCGTGCGCTCGACATGCGCGAGCGTCTGGGGGCGATGCCGTTTGCCGTGCGCCAGAACGCGACCGGGGACATCGTCGGCTGCACCCGCTATTTCAACGTCGACGCGGTCAATCGGCGGCTCGAGATCGGGCATACCTGGTATTCGAAGCGCGTGCAGCGCACGGCGATCAACACCGAATGCAAGCTGCTGCTGTTGACGCATGCGTTTGAAGTGCTCGACTGCATCGCGGTCGAATTTCGCACGCACTGGTTCAACCATGCCTCGCGTGTCGCGATCGAACGCCTCGGGGCCAAGCAGGACGGCGTGCTGCGCAACCACCAGCTGCTGCCCGACGGCTCGAAGCGCGATACCGTCGTATTCAGCATCATCGACGGCGAATGGCCGGCCGTGCGGCGGCATCTGAAGTTCCAGCTCGATCGGCCGCAATAGCATCGTGTTGATCGATTTTTTTCTCCATCTCAAGTCGGCCAAGCTGCCGGTCAGCACGCGCGAATTCCTCACGCTGCTCGATGCCCTGAAGCATGACGTCGTGTCGACCAGCATCGACGACTTCTATTTCCTGGCGCGGACTTGCCTGGTCAAGGACGAGGCGCTGTACGACCGTTTCAATCTTGCGTTCGGTGCGTATTTCAAAGGCGTCGAGGGCCTGATCGACATTCATGCCGACGTTCCGGAATCATGGCTGCGCAAGATGATCGAAGCCAATCTGACCGACGAGGAGAAGGCGATGGTCGCCGCGCTCGGCGGCTGGGACCAGCTGATGAAGACGCTGCGCCAGAGGCTGGACGAGCAGCGGGGACGGCACCAGGGGGGGTCGAAATGGATCGGCACCGCGGGAACGAGCCCGTTCGGCGCCTACGGCTACAACCCCGAGGGCATCCGCATCGGCCAGCAGGGCGGTCGCAGCCGCAGCGCGATCAAGGTGTGGGACGAGCGCACGTTTCGCAATCTCGACGACTCGGTCGAGCTCAACACCCGCAACATCAAGATTGCGTTGCGCCGGCTGCGGCGCTTCGCGCGCCAGGGCGTGCCCGACGAGTTCGATCTCGACAGGACGATCGAGCGCACGGCGCGCAACGCCGGCTGGCTGGATGTTCAGATGCGGCCGGAGCGCCGGAACCGGATCAAGGTTCTGCTGTTCCTCGATGTCGGCGGCTCGATGGATCCGCATGTCCAGGTCTGCGAGGAGCTCTTTTCAGCGGCGAAATCCGAGTTTAGGCACCTCGAGTATTTCTACTTCCACAACTGCGTCTACGATCACGTCTGGCGCGACAGCCACCGCCGCCGCAACGAGCGCATCGCGACCTTCGACCTGCTGCACAAGTACGGCCGCGACTGGAATCTGATCTTCGTCGGCGACGCGGCGATGAGCCCGTACGAGCTGATGCAGCCCGGAGGCAGCGTCGAATATGCCAACGACGAACCCGGCGCGGCATGGCTCGGGCGGCTGATCGCGGCATACCGCCATGCGATCTGGCTCAACCCGGAGCCCGAGCGCACCTGGCAATACACGCGCTCGACGCAGATGGTGCGGGAGCTCCTGGGTCCGC
>JBDTNP010000484.1:0-3633 GCA_039933695.1 Betaproteobacteria bacterium
AGGCCCGCGGCAAGCGCCGCCGCCAGCCAATGGAATCCTGATCTATTGTTTCGCACTTTGTTTCCTTGTCCTGTCGTCATGCCCGGATTGTGGGACACGAGTATGACAGTGCGATTACACCGGCCGGCCGGGCGCCGCCGGACGTGGCGTACCTGCCTGGCTCTACGCAATCCCTGGGACGGCGCGAAGCGCAATCGCTTCATTTCCGGGTACATTATCGATGAGGATCCAATGAACGACCGCACCACCGAGTCCGCACGCCGCGGCACAATCGACCGCAAGGCGTTGCTCGAGCATGCCTGGCTCGATCGCGATCTCGGATGGCTCGCATTCAATGAACGCGTCCTGCACGAGGCGTTCGACGAGCGTACGCCATTGCTCGAGAGGCTCAAGTTCCTCGCCATCGTGACGTCTAACCTGGACGAGTTTTTCATGAAACGCGTGGGAATGTTTCGCGGCAAGGCGTTGAGCGAAGACCGCGAAGACCCGCTCTCCCGCGAGGGGGATGCGCGCACGCGCTTGCTGGCGATACGGGCTATCGTGTTGAAGATGCTGGACGATCAGGCAGCTTGCTACAAGGCGCTGCTGCCGTTGCTTGCTTCGCACGGAATCCTGATCGCGACGTGGGAACAGCTCGGCCCGGCGCAGATGGAAGAGGCGAGCGCGTATTTCGACAGCCATGTATCGCCCGCGCTCACGCCATTGAGCTTCGATCCCGCCCATCCCTTCCCGTTCATGTCGAACCTGTCGACCAACTGGGCGTTCGTAATCGCCAGTGAGGAATCGATCGAGCCGCGGATGGTCCGGGTCAAGATTCCGCCCGAGCTGCCGGCCTGGTTTGAGCTCAAAGCGGACGTTCCCACCGATCAGCGACGCTTTCTCGCACTCGAGGAATTGATTTACCGCAGCGCGCACAAGTTGCTACCAGGAATGACGATCATTTCCGGCACTTTGTTTCGGATCCTGCGCAACGCGGAAATGGATCTCGAAGACGAGGAAGGCGAAAGTCTGCGCGACGTCGTCACCGACGCGGTTCGGCAAAGGCGATTCGAGCCCGTCGTACGTGTCGACTTCGGCCCCGACGCCGATCCGGTCGTTCGTCTCGCGCTGATGGAGCGGTTCGAATTGGCCGATCTCGACGTGTTCGAGCTGCCGGGCATGCTCAATTACCTGGATCTGTTTCAGATTGCCACGCTCGACATTCCCGCTTTGCGCGATCCGCCGTGGATCCCGCAGCCCGTCTCGCGACTCGCCGAGCCGGAATCCGACATCTTTACTGCCATCGATGCCGGCGACATCCTCATCCACCATCCGTACGAGAGCTTCGATTCGAGCGTAGAACGCTTCATCCACCAGGCGGCCGATGACCCTCGGACGCTGGCGATCAAGATGACCGTCTATCGCGTCGGCGACGACACGCCGTTTGTCCGGTCGCTGGTCCAGACCGCCGAAGCGGGGAAGCAGGTAGCCTGCGTCATCGAGCTGACCGCACGATTCGACGAAGCCCGCAACCTGCACTGGGCGCAGCAGCTCGAAAAGGCCGGCGCGCACGTGACTTACGGCGTACTTGGACTCAAGACTCATACCAAGATCGCGCTCGTCGTGCTCCAGCATGGGATGGGGTTGCGCTGCTACGCGCATATCGGCACAGGCAACTATCACGTTAAGACAGCGCGCTCGTACACCGATGTAGGGCTGCTAACCGCGGATCCGGCAATAACGGCCGACATCGTCAACCTGTTTCATTACCTTACCGGCCACTCGAAGGGGACGCAATTCCAGAAGTTGCTGGTCGCGCCGATGAACATGCGGCAACGCTTCCTGGAAATGATCGAGCGCGAAGCCGCGCACTGCGAAGCGGGGCGGACCGGCCACATCGTCGCCAAGCTCAACCAGCTCGACGATCTCGAGATCACGTCGGCGTTGGTGGCGGCGTCGCGCGCCGGCGTCAGGATCGACTTGATCGTTCGCGGTTTCTGCTGTCTTCGTGCCGGCATTCCGGGCTGGACCGAGAATGTTCGCGTGCGCTCGATCATCGGGCGGTTTCTCGAGCACTCGCGCATCTTCTACTTCTCCAACGGCGAGGAGGATCCTCTTGCCGGCGAGTTCTACATAGGCTCCGCCGACTGGATGATGCGCAACCTTTCGCAACGGGTCGAAGCCGCGACTCCGATCAAGGACCGGCCGCTGCGCGAGCGGCTTTGGGAGATACTGCAGGCCTGCCTAGAGGACAGCCGCCAGGCATGGGTCATGCAGCCGGACGGCGCCTACCGTCAGCAGCAGGCGCCGCCGGACGGCAAGGGCGCCGTCAGCGCGGGCACTCAGGCCTGGCTCATGGAGCTCACGCGCCGTCGCGCATCAAGCAGCTAGCTCGGCCGACGGGCGCCCGAACGGCAGGGGCGCCATCGCGCCATGTCGGTATCCGAGCCGGCTGAGCTCGGCTTCGAAGTCCTGCTTCTCCCCGAGCTGCTCGATGATCTGGCAAAAACCTTCGGCGCGGACAGCGATGGTGTGCCTCTCGACATCTTTGCCGCATTCTTGCCGTACGCAGATGACACCCATATGACGGTGCGGCTGCGGCGCCGGCTTGCCCGCCCCGCGCCGGCTTCTTAGCTTGGTGTCGAAAGCAGCGACTCGCCGGGCCTGACTCGCGTAAACCGCACGGGCACGGCTTCGACGGCGAGTTTCCCCTGCTGCTGTCGCACGCGCATATAGGCCGAGGCGGCGAGGTTTCCGGTGCCGGGATGATCGGCGCGAAAATGCGCACCGCGCGATTCGCGCCGCGCCGCAGCGGCGGCGACGATCGCGCGGCTGACCGCGACGAGGCTGCCCAGGTTGAACCAGTCGTGCCAGCTCAGATTGAACGCGCGGTCGCGCGCCCCGGCGGGAAGCGCATACGCACCGATCTCGTCGGCGAGTGCGCCCAGCGTGGCGGCAGCGCGCTCGAGGCCGGCGGCATCGCGAACGATGCCGGCGTCGTCCCACATCGTCGCGAACAAACGCTCGCGGATCGCATCCAGATCGGCGCTTTTGCCCCGGCCGAACGGCGCCTCGGCGCGGTCGAGCGCGGCCTGGATCGCGGCGTTGTCGACATCGCGAAACGCGCCCTTGCGCGCAACCCAGGCGGCCATCGCGTCGCCGGCGATCGCGCCGAACACCGTCGAATTGGCCACGCCGTTGCCGCCAAGCCGGTTGGCGCCGTGAACGCCGCCCGAATCCTCGCCGGCGACGAACAATCCGGGCAGCGCCGTCGTGCAATCGGAAGCGAACTCGACGCCGCCCATCATGTAATGCGCGGTCGGCACGACCTCGACGCGGTCCCCCGCCAGGTCGAAGCCGCAGTCGGCGCAGCGCTCGACCATCCCCTTGAACTGTCGCCGCACATTGTCCGCCCCCAGATGCGCCATCGACAGCCAGACGCCGCCGTGCGGCGTCGTGCGGCCCGCGCGCATTTCGGCGTCGATCGCGCGCGAGACGATGTCGCGCGTTGCGCGCTCGGCACGCGAATCGACCGCTGCCATGAAACGCTCGCCGTTGCCATTCAGCAGGTACCCGCCGGCGCCGCGCAGGCCCTCCTCGAGCACGGTGCCGGTCATCCGCGTATGCGGACCGGCCAAAAGCCCCGTTGGATGG
>JBDTNP010000485.1:0-4309 GCA_039933695.1 Betaproteobacteria bacterium
ACTGGGCTAGTCGCGGATCGTTGTTCGCCGCGGGTGTTGCGCTCGTCTCTCCGGGCATCTGGTTGCGCTGCGCTGGGGAGGATGGAGTGGCGGCAGAGCTGGCGACTTGCATCGAATGTTCTCCTGTCAAATCTTATGGTTCTTGGCTTCCCCGCGCTTCGCCTGGATTCTCGTCAGGCTTGTCCGGCGCGGGCGCGGCCTTCCGGCTGCCGATCCGGCGGCGCCGACCCTCGCCACCGGCCCCTTGCTCCAGGCCTCCGGAAATCCCTTACGAATCAAAATCTACTATATCTTGTGTTCAAGTGCTGAATCAACACCAATCATAGTAGCTAGGCCCAAGCGGCGCAAGCGCTTTTTGATGCACAGGGACTGGCGTGGAAAAGCGTCGAAAAATCAGGCTCTAAGCTTGGGATTTCGATTCGACTCACCGACCATCCACCGTCGATCCACCGTTTCGTCCACCGTTGCGGTGGACAATTTATTAGTGCGGTGGAACGTCCCCAAGTTTCGCGTTTCGGCACGTTCGGCACCGGGCGGCGACGAGAATTGATGTCGGAGGGCGGACTACAGGGAAATCGGAGCCATTCCGATTGTGCCGCTACCGCAAACGCGGCAGCCTCGGTATGATCGCAGCGAGCCGCGTCGGCCGTTGGTAGCTTGCTGCGGCTGGCCGTTCGCTTTGCCCGACAGCGCGTCAGACCAAAAAAAGATCGCGACAATATGGCTGAGCAACATCCCAAGCACCGCCGTAAACCCGCGGGCATCGGTCGCATCGAAGGCCGCATCACCGCCGATGGGCTGACCCATGGCGATCGCTCGGCCGCAGGCGGAACAGCCGAGCCCGCCTCGTCTCGCCCCGCCGGCGCAGCCGCGGGGTGGCGGGTCGGCGGCCTGGTCGGCCGCAAGCTGGCCGCGATCGGCGCGGCGACGCAGGTGCGCTTCCGTGCGGTATTTTCCGACGGCTCGGCTTACACCAATTGCGAACCGGGGCAGGTCCCCGAGTTCACCGTCACGTTCCGCACGGCCCGCGCCGCGCTGCGCGTGCTCGCTTTCGGTCCGGTGGGTCTGCTCGAATCCTATTTCGACGGCAATCTCGACATCGAAGGCAATTTCCCGCTGGCGTTTCGCGCGGCGCTCGACGCGGGCTTCGACAATTCGCAGAACGCACTGGTCTCGCTGCGCAACCGCTGGCACGAATTCCGTTTCTCCAACAAGTCCATCGCGCAGGCCAAGGCCAATGCCCGGTTTCATTACGGGCTGGGCGAACCCTTCTACAAGCTCTGGCTCGACAAAGTCGGGATGATGTACACCTGCGCATACTGGAAGGAAGGCACGAAGACGCTGGAGGAAGCGCAGCAGAACAAGATGGATCATGTCTGCCGGAAGGTGCAGCTCAAGCGCGGCGAAACCTTCATCGATGTCGGTTGCGGCTGGGGCGGACTGCTGTTTCATGCGTGGGAGCGCTACGGGGCGCTGGGCACCGGCATCAATGCGACCACCGAACAGGTTATCGAGCTCCGCGCCGAGCTCGCGCGACGCGGCCTTGCAGACCGGATCGGGCTGGTCGAATGCGACTTCCGCGAGATGCCCGGGCAGTACGACAAACTGCTGTCGATTGGCACGCTCGAGCACGCCGGACCCGATCAGCTGCTGGAAGTCATCCGTGCGCACGCCGACGCAATGAAGCCGGGCGCGCTGGGCGTCATACACTTCATCGGACATGTCGGCGATTTCGCCACCGAGTTCTATATCCGCAAACACATCTTCCCGGGCGGCTGGATACCGAGCCTGTCGCTCGCGATCGACGCAATGGAGAAATGCGGTCTCGAAGTCCTCGACGTCGAAAATCTGCGCCGCCACTACGCGCTGACGCTCGATGCGTGGGCGTCCCGCTTCGACCAGAACTGGCCGGCGATCCACGCACTCGAGCCCAGGCGTTTCGACGAGCGCTTCCGGCGCACCTGGCGAACTTATCTGTGGTCCTGCGCGGAGATGTTCCGCTCGAAGAACAGCCACACGCATCTGTTCCAGGTCCTGGTGAGCAAGGGCAACATCGCCGGAAATTACCCGATGAGCCGTGCCTTTCTCTACGATGCCGCGGCGCGACCTTCGTGAGGCTTGCAGCGGCGACCCGAGCTGAGGCGCGCTCGCGGCGACATCGCGCCTGACCTTCGCATCGGCGCGTTGCCGCGGCGCGACGCCAGCGCCACGCCGCGGCTGATGCAACGGGATTCCACGCACTTGGCCTCCTACGTCGAAAAGATCGCGCGCTTGCAGGCGGAAATCGCGGCGGCGCCCAGCGCGTCGGCGCGGGTGGGACTCGCCAAATCGACGTCGAACCTGTTTCGTGACCGTGCGCCGCGGTCGGCGCCGCGAATCGACCTCAAGCATTTCAACCGGGTGGTCGCGTTCGACGCCGCCGCCCAGACCGTCGACAGCGAAGGAATGACGACCTACGCCGAGCTCGCATCGGCGACGCTCGCGCATCGGGCGATGCCCTGCGTCGTGCCGCAATTGAGGTCGATTACCGTCGGCGGCGCGATGGCCGGCGTCGGAATCGAGGCAACGTCGTTCCGCCATGGTCTGGTGCACGACACGGCGGTTGCTCTGGAAGTGCTGACCGGCGATGGCCGCGTCGTCATCTGCACGCGCGACAACGAGCACCGCGATCTGTTCTTCGGCTTTCCCAACTCGTACGGCACCCTCGGCTACGCGCTGAAGCTGACGATGCGCACGCAACCGGTGGGCAAGTTCGTTCAGGTCGAGCACAACCGGTTTTCCGCCGCCGGCGACTGCTTCGCCGCGATTGCCCGTCTCGCGGCGCAACCGGACGTCGATTTTCTCGACGGTGTCGTATTCGCGCCCGACGAAATGGTCGTCTCGGTCGGCCGCTTCGTCGACGAGGCGCCGTATGTCAGCGACTACAGCTTCGAGCGAATCTACTACCGCTCGCTGCGCGAGCGCCCGACGGATTTCCTCACCACCGAGGGTTATCTGTGGCGCTGGGACACCGACTGGTTCTGGTGCTCGAAGAACGTCGGCGCGCAGCACCCGCTGCTGCGGCGTCTGTACGGGCGCAAGCGGCTGAACTCGGTGACGTACCAGCGCATCATGCGCTGGAACAGCCGCTGGGGGCTTACCCGCGCGCTCGACAGGATTCGGGGCCTGCATGCCGAATCGGTGATCCAGGACGTCGACGTTCCGATCGACGGTGCCGCGGAATTCCTGGCGTTTCTGCACGCCGAGGTCGGCATCCTGCCGATCTGGCTGTGCCCGATCCGGGCGCCGGATCCCGCCGTCGCGTTCACGCTCTACCCGCTCGCTCCGGGCAAGATGTATGTCAACTTCGGTTTCTGGGACGTGGTCACGACGCGCGAGCGGCGTCCCGCGGGCTTCTGCAACAGGCTGATCGAGCGCAAGGTGCGCGAGCTCGGCGGTATCAAGTCGCTTTATTCCGACTCGTATTTCGCCGAGGACGAGTTCTGGGCAATCTACAACCGCCCGGCGTACGCAGCGCTCAAGCAAAGGTACGACCCCGCCGGCGTCCTCGGCGACCTGTACGCCAAGACGGTCTTGCGCGCCTAGCGGTCCATCGATCGCCGCTGGCGCCGCCGCTTGTCGCGCTGCCGCCGGCGACCGCCAACATGCGAAAGCGCCCGTAGCGAGTCGACGATGCCTCGTTTCTCCGCCAACCTCTCGTTCCTGTTCCACGAAGTCGCGTTCGTCGATCGCTTCGCAGCGGCGGCCGCGGCGGGCTTCCGCGGGGTCGAATTCGCCTTCGGCTACGATCATTCGGAGCATCAGCTCGCGGCGCGCGTCCGCGACCATGGGCTCGAGCAGGTGCTGATCAACTCGCCGCCGGGCGACTTCGACGCGGGCGAGCGCGGACTCGGCGCGGTGCCGGGCCGCGAGCGCGAGTTCGCCGACGGCATGACGACCGCGTTGCGCTATGCGCAGGCGATGTCCTGCCCGCGGATCCACGCGATGGCCGGCATTGTACCTGGAGAGGCCGATCGCGCGCGCCGCGCGCAATGCCGCGCAACGTTCGTGCACAACCTGCGGCTGGCTGCGCGCGAGGCCGCTGCTCAAGGCGTCGAGCTGACGATCGAGCCGATCAATCACCGCGACATGCCGGGGTATTTTCTGACGACGCAGGCCGAGGCGCATGCAATACGTGAAGAGGTCGGTGCGGACAATCTCAAGGTGCAGATGGATCTCTATCATGCCCAGATCGTCGAAGGCGATCTGTCGGAAAAGCTCTGTCGCTGGCTGCCGCATATCGGCCATATCCAGATTGCCGGCGCGCCGG
>JBDTNP010000486.1:0-5071 GCA_039933695.1 Betaproteobacteria bacterium
CCGCTTCGACCCCGCCGGCGGCGCCGAGCAGGTGTCCGGTCATCGACTTGGTCGACGATACCGCGAGCCGTGACGCATGATCGCCGAAGCATCGCTTGACCGCGACGCATTCGGCGACGTCGCCGAGCTGCGTCGACGTGCCGTGTGCGTTGATGTAGTCGATATCGCGCACGTCGAGTTCGGCGTTCTTCAACGCATTAGCCATGCTGCGCGCGGCGCCGGCGCCATCTTCGGGCGGCGCCGTGATGTGGTGCGCGTCGGCCGACATGCCGTAGCCGACCAGCTCGCAATAGATCCGCGCCCCCCGCGCCTTGGCGTGCTCGAGCTCCTCGAGCACCAGCACGCCCGCGCCTTCTCCCAGAACGAAGCCGTCGCGGTCGATGTCCCACGGCCGGCTCGCCGTCGCGGGATCGTCGTTGCGATGCGACAGCGCCCGCGCGGCACAGAAGCCGCCGATGCCCAGCGCGCTGACCGTTCCCTCGGCGCCGCCGGCAACCATGATGTCGGCGTCGCCGTATTCGATCAGGCGCGCCGCCTCGCCGAGGCTGTGGTTGGCCGACGAGCAGGCGCTGACGGTGGCGAGGTTCGGGCCCTGGTAGCCGTAATGGATCGACACCAGTCCGGCGATCATGTTGATAATCGATCCCGGCACGAAGAACGGCGAGATCTTGCGCAGCCCGCTCTCGAGGTAGGCATTGTGCGTGTCTTCGATCATCGGCAGGCCGCCGATGCCCGAGCCGATGCAGACGCCGATGCGCTCGAGGTTGCCGCCATATCCATCGAGCCCGGCGTCGGTGACCGCCTGCATTGTGGCGACCTGCCCGTAGTGCACGAACCGGTCGTAGCGGCGCACGTCCTTGCCGGACAGGTACTTGGTGACGTCGAAATCCTTGACCTCTCCGGCGATGCGCGAAGGAAAGGCGCTGGCGTCGAAGCGGGTGATGGCGACGATGCCCGACCGGCAGGCAAGTATGTTGTCCCACGCGGCCGCGACGCCGGTCCCGACCGGCGACACGATACCTATTCCGGTGACTGCAACTCGGCGTCTGGACATGAGTCGATCGTGGATGGGCGGACCGGGACGCTGCCGCGTTCCGCTCGCGCGGGACGGCTGCCGGGCCGCCGGAGCTTGACTGGATGCGCTCTCGGCCGCCCGGTGCGGGGGATGCTACTTCTTCACGTGCGAGCCGACGTAATCGATCGCCTGCTGCACGGTAGTGATTTTCTCGGCGTCCTCGTCGGGAATCTCGGTTTCGAACTCTTCTTCCAGCGCCATCACCAACTCGACCGTATCCAGCGAGTCCGCGCCCAAGTCGTCGACGAACGACGATTCATTCTTGATCTCCGCTTCGTTGACACCGAGTTGTTCCGCGACGATTTTCTTGACTCGCTGCTCTACGTTTTCCATGCCTCTCCTCCCCTCACGGGATTTGAACTTCACAACGTGCGAATTTTACCAGATAGCGCCCAATTGCCAAAAGACTGTGACGGCCGCGCGGCCTCCTTTGTGCGTCTGCGTAAAAGTCACTTCCCGAGCGTCGGCCGCTTCCCCGCGTTCGCGGTCGCATCCCCGCAAGCGGGGCCCCTGCTCCTCGCTACGGCGTGCTACTGCATATACATCCCGCCGTTGACATGCAGCGTCGCGCCGGTGATGTAGCCGGCACCCGACGAGGCGAGAAAGGCGACTGCCTGTGCGACGTCTTCGGGCATGCCTAGCCTGCCCAGCGGAATGCGCTCGACCAGCTTCTCGCGCTGCGCCTCGGCCAGGGCGCGTGTCATGTCCGTGTCGATGAATCCGGGCGCCACGCAGTTGACGGTGATGTTGCGGCTGCCGACCTCCTGGGCCAGCGACTTGGTGAAGCCGATCAGCGCCGCCTTTGCCGCCGAGTAATTGGTCTGGCCGGCATTGCCACTTGCACCGACGACCGAGCCGATATTGATGATGCGGCCATAGCGCGCCTTCATCATGCCGCGCAGCACTGCCTTCGACAGGCGATAGACGGATTTGAGGTTGGTGTCGATGATCGCGTCCCAGTCATCGTCCTTCATTCGCAGCAGCAGATTGTCGCGGGTGATGCCGGCGTTGTTGACGAGTATCGCCACGTCGCCATAGCGTTGCTGAATCGCGCTGATCGTGGCCTCCGGCCCTGTCGCATCATTGAAGTCCAGCCGCATGCCCGCGCCGCTGTTGCCTGCCTCGTTCAGGTAGCCGCCGATCGCCGCCGCGCCGTCGTCGGTCGTTGCGGTGCCGACCACGATCGCGCCGTCGCGGGCCAGCGCTTGCGCGATCGCCTTGCCGATTCCGCGGCTTGCGCCGGTGACCAGCGCGACGCTGGCGTCGAGTCCCATCCTAGGCTTCCTTGATCGCGGTCAGCGCCGCCGCCAGCGCATCGCCGTCCTTGGTCGAATGGACGGCGAGCTCGGGGACCGTCCGTCTGGCCAGCCCGCCGAGCACCGCTCCGGCTCCGCATTCGACGATGTGCGTAACACCTTCGGCGGCGAACGCGCGCATCGTGTCGGCCCAGCGCACCGGACTCGCTGCCTGCCGCGACAGCGCCTCGCGGATGGCGGCCGGCGTCGTCGCGCTGGCGACATCGACATTGTGCAGCACCGGAACCGACGGCGCACTCAGGTCGACCTTCGCGAGATAAGCCGCGAGCCGTTCAGCCGCGGGCTTCAACAGCGAGCTGTGGAACGGCGCGCTGACCGGCAGCAGCAGACCGCGCTTGGCGCCGCGCGTCTTGGCGAGCGCGATCGCGCGGTCGACCGCCTCGCGATGACCGGCGATCACGATCTGCCCGGGCGCGTTGAAATTCACCGGCTCGACGACCTGGCCCTGCGCGGCTTCGGCGCAGACAGCGGCCAGCGTCGCATCGTCCAGGCCCATCACGGCAGCCATCGCACCGGCCCCCGCCGGCACCGCTTCCTGCATCGCCTGCGCGCGAAAGCGCACCAGCGGCAATGCATCGGCGAACGCAATCGCGCCGGATGCCACCAGCGCGGCATATTCGCCGAGGCTGTGCCCGGCGGCGATGGCGGGCTCTGGGCCGCCGGCCGCGCGCCACGCGCGATACAGCGCGACATCGGCCGTCAGCATTAACGGCTGCGTATTGACCGTGCGGTTGATCTCCTCGGGCGGCCCGTCGGCGGCGAGCGCCCACAGGTCCTGCGCGAGCACCTCTGCCGCCTCCGCGAAAGTGTCCCGAACCGCGGGATGCGCTTCGTAGCCGGCCATCATCCCGACCGACTGCGAGCCCTGCCCGGGAAATACCATCGCGAATTTCATCGTTGGCCCGACGGTCGCCGGCAATGCGGCGAGCGCATGAGTATCAGATCCATCGCAGCAGAATCGAGCCCCAGGTGAAGCCGCCGCCCACGCCCAGCAGCATGACGTTGTGACCGGGCCGGATCCTTCCGTCGCGCACGGCCACGTCGAGCGCCAGCGGAATCGATGCCGCCGAGGTGTTGGCGTGCAGGGCGACGGTCGAGATCATTCGCTCGAGCGGAAGACCGAGCTTTTTCATCGTCGCTTCCATGATACGAATATTCGCCTGATGCGGAATCACCCAATCGAGCGCGCCAGGCGCCATGCCGGCGGACGCCAGCGCTTCCTGCGCGGCCTCGGCGAGAACCTTCACCGCGAATTTGAACACTGCGTGACCATCCATTTTCAGCAGCGGCCTGCCGCTGACCGCGCCGTTGGCAACCGTGCCGGGAACCGACAGGATGTCACGATAGCTGCCGTCCGCGTGCAAATGCGCGGCCAGGATGCCCGGCCGTTCCGACGGCGCGAGCACGACCGCCCCGGCCCCGTCGCCGAACAGCACGCAGGTGCCGCGGTCGCTCCAGTCGAGGATGCGCGAATAGATTTCGGCGCCGACGACCAGCGCATTTTGCGCGCCGCCGCTGGCAACGATGCGATCGGCGATCGCCAGGGCATAAACGAAACCGCTGCAGACCGCCTGGACGTCGAACGCCGCGCCGTTCTTCGCGCCCAGCTTGTCCTGCAGGATGCAGGCGGTCGACGGGAATACCATGTCGGGCGTCGTCGTCGCGACGACGATCAGGTCGATGTCGTCGGCGGCGAGGTTCGCCGCTGCCAGCGCGCGCTCCGCCGCGACGAGCGCCAGGTCACTGGTCTGCTCCCCCGCCGCGGCGATGTGGCGTTGGCAGATGCCCGTGCGCGTTCGGACCCATTCGTCGTCGGTGTCGATCCGCTGCGCGAGATCGGCATTGGTCACGATCTGCGCCGGCAGATAACCGCCGGTCCCGGCGATGCGGCTATGCATCGACGATCGAGCCCGTGCCGTCGGCGGAAGCTTGCGCCGGAACGGGCATTGCCGCGAGCCGGCGCGCAATGCGCTCAAGCACACCGTTTGCCGCCTCGGCATACGCTTTTTTCAGCGCGTGCTGGAACGCGAATACGTCGGCCGAGCCGTGGCTTTTGACGACGATACCCTTGAGGCCGATCAGGGTCGCGCCGTTATATCGTCGCGGATCGACGCGGCGCTTGAATGCCTTGATCGCCGGCAGCGCGAACACGACCAAGAGCTTGCGCAGTGGATTGCGCGTGAATTCCTCGCGCAGGAAGTCCGAAAGCATCAGCGCCAGGCCTTCCGACGTTTTCAGCGCTACATTGCCGACGAAGCCGTCGCAGACGATGACGTCGACCGTTCCCTTGTAGATGTCGTTGCCCTCGACGTTGCCAAAATAGTTGAGGTCCGAGGCCTTCAGCAGCTCGGCCGTTTGCTTCACCACTTCGTTGCCCTTGATGTCCTCTTCGCCGATGTTGAGCAGGCCGACCGTCGGGCGCTCGATGCCGTCGACCGCGCCGGCCAGCGCGCTGCCCATGACGGCAAATTGCACCAGCTGCGCCGGCGTGCAGTTGACGTTGGCGCCCAGATCGAGCGCGGCGGCGACGCCGGTGCGCGTCGGCAGCTGCGATGCGATCGCCGGACGATCGATGCCGGGCAGGGTTTTCAGGACGAAGCGCGAGATCGCCATCAGTGCGCCGGTGTTGCCGGCCGAAACACAGGCCTGCGCGGCGCCGTTCTTGACCAGATTGATGGCG
>JBDTNP010000487.1:0-3098 GCA_039933695.1 Betaproteobacteria bacterium
CGATCAGGCGCGGGTGATGACGCCGGAGGCCGCCATTGCGGCCGGCGCCGACTACCTGGTCATCGGCCGCGCGATCACGGCGGCGGCGGATCCGGTGCGCGCGCTGCGCGACATCAACGCCTCGCTGGGCATCGCGGCTTGAAGATTACGATGATGGGCACCGGGTACGTCGGGCTGGTCTCGGGGACCTGCCTCGCGGAAGTCGGCAACGACGTGCTGTGCCTCGACGTCGATGCGCGCAAGATCGACATGCTGAAAGGCGGCGGCGTGCCGATCCACGAGCCGGGACTGCAGGACATGATCCATCGCAACGTCGAAGCCGGGCGCCTCCACTTCACGACCGATGCCGACGCCGCGGTGGCGCACGGCACGCTTCAATTCATCGCCGTCGGCACACCGCCCGACGAGGACGGCGCCGCCGACATGCAGCACGTTCTTGCCGCCGCCGCCGCGATCGGTCGTCGCATGACCGATTACAAGGTGATCGTCGACAAGTCGACCGTCCCGGTCGGCACCGCGGACCGCGTGCGCGAGACGATAGCGTCCGAGCTGACCGCGCGCGGCGCCGCGCTGCCGTTTGCCGTCGTGTCGAATCCGGAATTCCTGAAAGAAGGCGCCGCGGTCGACGATTTCATGCGGCCCGACCGCATCGTCATCGGCGCCGACGACGATCGTGCGATCGCGTTGTTGCGCGCCGTGTACGCGCCGTTCCAGCGCAACCGCGAGCGGCTGCTGGTCATGGACGTGCGTTCGGCCGAGCTCACCAAGTACGCGGCCAATGCGATGCTCGCGACCCGGATCTCGTTCATGAACGAGATGGCCAATCTCGCCGACGCGCTGGGCGCCGACATCGAGCACGTGCGCCAGGGCATCGGATCGGATCCGCGCATCGGCTATCATTTCCTCTACCCGGGCGCCGGCTATGGCGGATCATGTTTTCCCAAGGACGTGAAGGCACTTCAGCATACCGGCGCCCAGCGCGGGCGTCCCCTGCGCATCCTGGCCGCGGTCGAAGCGGTCAACGAGGCGCAAAAGACGCGTCTGGTGGACAAGGTCGTCGCCCGGCTCGGCGACGACCTTGCCGGCAGGACGTTCGCGCTGTGGGGGCTGGCGTTCAAGCCCGACACCGACGACATGCGTGAAGCGCCGTCGCGCGCGATCATCGCCGGATTGCTCGCGCGCGGCGCGTCCGTTGCCGCCTACGATCCGGTCGCGATCGACGAGGCGAGGCGCGTCTTCGGCGAGACCCCGGGACTGTCTTTCGCGAGCTCGCCGATGGCCGCCGTCGCCGGGGCCGACGCGCTGCTGATCGTCACCGAGTGGAAGGAATTCCGCAGTCCCGAGTTCGCGGAAATCCGGCGGCAGTTGAAGCAGCCTCTGCTGTTCGATGGCCGCAACCTGTTCGACCCGGCGCTGGTGCGCGCGGCGGGCATCGAGTACTTCGGAATCGGCCGCAGCTAGGCCCGTTCATTCGAATGAGCAAGCCCTGATGCCTGCGAGCGCGCGACGGTTCAGCGATTTCCGCGATGCCGTGCGCCGCGCGCGCGTGCTGGTCGTCGGCGATGCGATGCTCGATCGCTACTGGTTCGGCGACGTCGATCGTATTTCGCCCGAGGCGCCGGTGCCGGTGGTCAAGATCGCGCGCAGCGAGGAACGTCCCGGCGGAGCCGCCAACGTCGCGCGCAACGCCGCGGCGCTGGGCGCGCGGGTGACGCTGATCAGCGTCATCGGCGACGACGAGCCGGGGCACGTGCTCGAGCGGCTGCTTCGGGGCGAAAGCGTGCACACGTCGCTGCATCGCGATCCGGCGCTGCCGACGACGGTCAAGCTCCGCGTCATCGGACGCCAGCAGCAGCTGCTGCGCATCGACTTCGAGACGGTGCCGTCGCCGCCGGCGCTGGCGGCGAAGCTCGCCGACTACGAGCGCACGCTGGGCAGTTTCGACGTTGTGGTACTTTCCGATTACGGCAAGGGCGGGCTGTCGCAGATCGAGCGCATGATCGCGCTCGCCAGGGCCGCGGGCAAACCGGTGCTGGTCGACCCGAAAGGCGAGGCTTACCTGCGCTACCGTGGCGCGACGATGCTGACGCCCAACCGGGCCGAATTCCGCCAGGTCGTCGGGCCGTGGCGCAACGAAGCCGAGCTCGCGGAAAAGGCGCAGACCTTGCGCAGCGAGCTGGCGCTCGATGCGCTGTTGATCACGCGCTCGGAAGAGGGCATGTCGCTCTATACCGATGCCGGCGCGCAGCACATTCCGGCGCAGGCGCGCGAGGTGTTCGACGTCTCCGGCGCCGGCGACACGGTGATCGCGACCTTCGGCACCCTGCTCGGCGCGCATGCCGACATCGGCAGTGCGGTGCGCATCGCCAACAAGGCGGCCGGCATCGTCGTCGGCAAACTGGGCACCGCGGTCGTGCACCCGGATGAGCTGGGCTGACATGCCGCGGCGGCCCTGATGGCCAGGACGAAGACCGCGTACGTCTGCACCGAGTGCGGCGGTCAGAGCAGCAAGTGGCAGGGGCAGTGCCCGAACTGCGGCGTGTGGAACACCCTGGTGGAAACGATCGCCGCGACGCCGTCGTCGCGCTTCCAGGCGCTCGCCGGCGCGCCGAGTGCCGTGCGGACGCTGGCCAGCGTCGAAACCCAGGACAACGCGCGCACGCCGACGGGGATCGAGGAATTCGATCGCGTCCTCGGCGGCGGACTCGTGTCCGGCGGCGTCGTGCTGCTTGGCGGCGATCCCGGCATCGGGAAGTCGACCTTGCTGCTGCAGGCGATGGCGGCGCTCGGCAGCTCCGGACGGCTCGGCCGCGCGCTCTACGTCACCGGCGAGGAATCGGTCGAGCAGGTGGCGCTTCGCGCCCAGCGCCTCGGGCTGGTCAATGCGACAGTCGAGCTCTTGGCCGAGGTGCAATTTCAGGCGATCGTCGGCGCGATCCGGACGCTGCAGCCGGGTGTGGTCGTCATCGATTCGATCCAGACCGTCTACACCGAAGCGCTGGAGTCGGCGCCGGGGAGCGTGGCGCAGGTGCGCGAATGCGCGGCGCAGCTCACCCGGCTCGCCAAGCAGAACGCCATCACCATCATCCTGGTCGGCC
>JBDTNP010000488.1:0-2958 GCA_039933695.1 Betaproteobacteria bacterium
CGCATCGGCCTGGCGCGGCTGGCGCTGGTGCCGCGCCCCCTCTGGATTCTCGACGAACCGACGGCGGCGCTCGACGCCGCCGGCGTTGCGCTGCTATGCGACGTGATCGGCGCGCACCTCGCTCAAGGCGGGATGGCAATCGTAGCGACCCATCAGGACATCGCCTTGTCCGGACCGTCGGTGCGCGGCCTGTCGTTGTCATGACGGCTGCACAGGCAGCGCCGCGACCGCTCCCCGCGCCCGGCGCGTGGCGCGGAGTCGCGTGGGCCGTGCGGCGCGACTTGAGGCTCGCGCTGCGCTCGAAGGCCGAGCTCGGCGTGCAGCTGTTGTTCTATGTGATCGTCGTCGCCCTTGTTCCGCTCGGCGTCGGTCCCGACGCCGTGTTGCTCCGTGCGCTCGGACCGGGCGTGCTCTGGGTCGCCGCGCTGCTGGCATCGCTGCTCGCGCTGCCGCGCCTGTTCGCAATGGATTTCGCCGATGGCACGCTTGAGCAGATGACTTTGTCGCCGTATCCGCTGCCCGCGTTGATCTCCGGTAAAATAGCGGCGCACTGGCTTGCGACCGGCCTGCCGCTGGTGGCGGCCTCGCCGCTGCTGGGACTGCAGTTCGGCCTCGGCGGTGACGAGTTGGTCGTGCTGGCGCTCGGCTTGTTGCTGGGAACGCCGACCCTGTCGCTGATCGGCGCCGTTGGCGCCGCATTGACGCTGGGCTTGCGCAACGGCGCGCTGCTCGCGCTCCTAGTCCTGCCGCTCTACGTTCCCGTCCTGATTTTCGGCGCAGGCGCAGTCGACGCGGTGCGCACGGGCCTGAGTGCCGGAGCCGAGCTGTCGCTGCTCGGAGCGGGCTTCCTGGCAGCACTGGTCGGTGCGCCGCTCGCCGCCGCGGCGGCGGCGCGCATCGCGATCGATTGATTCGAAAGGACGCTTGGTTGAACTGGTTCCGCTTCGCCTCACCGGCGTCGTTCTATCCGCTGGCCGGACGGATGGCGCCCTGGTTCGGCGGAGCGGCGGCGGTGTTCGCGGCGGCGGGACTGTATATCGGTCTCGTCGCGGCGCCGACCGATGCAACGCAAGGCGAGGCTTATCGCATCATCTTCGTGCACGTGGCGGCGGCGTGGATGTCGATGTTCATTTATCTGGTGCTGGCCTTCTGGTGCGCGGTGTCGCTGATGTTCAACGCCCGCCTCGCGGCAATGATGGCGCAGGCGCTCGCCCCGACCGGCGCGCTGTTCACCGCGCTCGCCTTGGTCACCGGCGCGCTCTGGGGCAAGCCCACGTGGGGAACCTACTGGGCCTGGGACGCGCGAATGACCTCGGAGCTCATCCTGCTGTTCCTCTACTTCGGCTACATGGCACTGCGCCAGGCGATCGACGAGCCGCGTCGAGCCGATCGCGCCAGCGCGGTGCTGGCGCTGGTCGGCGCAATCAACGTGCCGATCATCCATTTCTCGGTTAAATGGTGGAACACGCTGCACCAGGGAGCGAGCGTCAGCCTGACTTCGGCGCCGACGATGGCCGCGGTGATGCTGACCGGCATGCTGCTGATGGCATTGGCCGCGTGGTTCTATTCGATCGCGATCACGCTGACCCGGGTGCGCGCGATCATCCTCGAACGCGAGCGCCACGCCGGATGGGTGGGCGAGGCTGCGCTGGCGGCCAGGGGCACGCGATGAGCGTCGCCGAATTCGTTGCCATGGGTGGCTACGGATTCTACGTCTGGGGCTCCTACGCGGCATGCGCGCTGGCCATCGCAGCCGAAATCGTCGTCGTCCGTGCGCGTCTCGCGGCGGCGCGACGCGCCGCCGGCGGCAGGGAGCCGTCGCAATGAAGCCGCGGACACGCCGCTTCGGCTGGATCGCAGGCGGACTCGCTCTGCTCGGCGTCGCCACCGCGCTGGTGCTCAACGCCTTCCAGTCCAATCTCGTGTTCTTCTTCACGCCGTCGCAAGTCGCCGCCGACGAAGCGCCGCACGGCCGCCCGTTTCGCATCGGCGGCATGGTCGAGGCAGGCAGTCTTACCCGCGACCGCGACAGCCTGACCGTTCACTTCCGGGTGACCGATACCGCGCGCACGATACCGGTCAGCTATACCGGCCTCTTGCCCGACCTGTTCAAGGAGGGCAAAGGCGTCGTCGCGCAGGGATCGCTTGCCACCGACGGCAGCTTTCACGCCACCGAAGTGCTCGCCAAGCACGATGCCAATTACATGCCGCCGCAGGCGCAGGGTGCGATCGACAAGGCCAGGCAGGGAATGACGATGCCTAGCCTGCACGAAACGAAGGCGGAGAGATGATCCCCGAGCTCGGCCACTTCGCACTGATCCTGGCGCTGCTGGTCGCCGCTACGCAGAGCATCGTCCCGATGCTGGGCGCGGCGCGCAACCAGCGGCGGATGATGGCGCTGGCGCGGCCGGCGGCGCGGATGCAATTCGTGCTCGTGGCCATCGCGTTCGCGTGCCTCGCCTGGTCGTTCGCATCGAACGATTTTTCGGTGCAGAACGTCGCCTCCAACTCGAACTCGGAGTTGCCCTTGCACTACCGCATCGCGGCGACCTGGGGTTCGCACGAAGGATCGCTGTTGCTGTGGGCCCTGATGCTCACCGGCTGGAGCTGCGCCGTGTCGGTGTTTTCGCGCAATCTTCCCGACGCGCTGGCGGCGCGCGTGCTGTCGGTGATGGGCCTCGTCAGCGTCGGCTTCCTGCTGTTCTTGCTGTTCACTTCGAACCCCTTCGCGCGGCTGCTCCCGCCCGCGCCCGAGGGACGCGATCTGAATCCGCTGCTGCAGGATCCCGGCATGGTGTTCCATCCGCCGCTGCTGTACATGGGTTATGTCGGCTTCTCGGTCGCGTTCGCGTTCGCGCTGGCGGCGCTGATCGGTGGCCGACTCGATGCGACCTGGGCGCGCTGGTCGCGACCGTGGACGACGATCGCGTGGGCATTTCTGACGACGGGGATCGCGCT
>JBDTNP010000489.1:0-3648 GCA_039933695.1 Betaproteobacteria bacterium
CGGGCTTGGTCCGCGCTTCGGAAGTGGGCTTGGTCCGCGCTCCGGCAGCGTCCTTGGTCCGCGCACCGGCGGCGCTGCGCACGGCCGTGTTGCCATAGCGCTCCAGCCACGCGAAGAACTCGCGGTACCAGAGCCGCGAATTCTGCGGCTTCAGTATCCAGTGGTTCTCGTCGGGGAAATAGACCAGGCGCGTCGGAATCCGCCGGGCGTGCAGCGTGTTGTAGTACTGCAGGGCCTGCGTCGCCGGGACGCGATAGTCGAGCTCGCCGTGGATGACCAGCGTTGGCGTCTTGAAGCGCCTGGCGAAATGATGCGGTGACTGCTGCATTACCCGCGCCGGGTTGTCCCAGTGGAACGCGCCGAGCTCCTTGGCGAAAAACGCGTAGCCGTCGGTGGCCATCATGCTGACCCAGTCGTAGCAACCGGCGTGGCAGACAAAGGTGCAATAGCGATCGGTGTGCCCGTTCATGTAGGCGACCATGTAGCCGCCGTAGCTGCCGCCGGTCGCGACCAGCCTGTTGCGATCGATGTAGCCGCGGCGCAGCATGAAATCGGTCGCTGCTTCGATATCGGCGAATTCCCGCCGGCCGTAATCGGCAGTGATTGTTTCCATCCACTGCTGCCCGAAACCCGACGAGCCGTGATAGTTGACGCCGACGACGACATAGCCGTGGGCGGCGAATACCTGCGTGTTCCAGCGGTAATGCCAGCCGTCGGTATGCGCGGCGTGCGGGCCGCCGTGGATCGAATGCAGCAGCGGCCACTTTTTTTTCGGATCGAAATTCGGCGGATAGGTCACCCACACCTGGATCGGATCGCCGCCCCAGCCCTTGACGGTGAAGTCGCGCGTGGCGCCGACCGCGGCGTGGTCGAACAGCGCGCGATTGGGCGACTCCAGCGGAATCTCGCCGCGCCCGTCGGCGCCGATCGCGAACAAGTCTGCTGGGTGCGACAGCGTCGCCCGATCGAACGCGATGCGCTTGCCGTCGCGCGAGATCGCGAAGCCGCCGAGCGTGCCGCCGGCGGCGACCTCTTTCGGCATCGCATCGGTCAGGGCCAGCCGCCATAGGCCCTGCCGGCCGCGATCCTCGATCAGCATGTACAGCGCCGCGCCGTCGGGCGCCCAGTCGATGTGGTTGGTCGCGCGGTCGAGCCTGGCGGCAAGACGACGCGTTCGGCCGCTGGCGCGCTCGCAAAGGATCAGACGGCCCTGATCGTTGAACGCGCGCTTCAGGTTGAACGCGTGCCAGGCCAGATGTTTGCCGTCGGGCGAATAGCGCGGATGCTCGCTGGAAAATCCGCTGCCGGCGGTCAGCGTGTGATGGCGCCCGGTCGCCAGGCGGAGGACGACGATATCGGCGGAATTCATCATCCGCGGCTCGGGGCCCAGGTCGACGGTCAGCGCGAGCTCCTTGCCGTCGGGACTCAGGTCGTAATGCTCGGCGGAAGGATCCCAGGGCTGAAGCGAGAGCCCGGTGCCGGCGAGCAGATCGCGGGCGTTGCCGCTGACGACGTCGGCGGCGAATACGTGCGGCTCGCGCCCGTCGGCGACCCAATGGTCCCAGTAGCGCGGCTCGGCGCGCTCGGTCACGTGCGCCTTGATCTTGGAGTCCTTGCGCTCGCGCGTGCGCTTCGCCTGCGCCTTGTCATTGGCAAGGTCCGGCCAGACCCAGGACACGAACGCGATGCGTCGGCTGTCGGGAAACCAGCGCAGTGCCAGAGCCCCCGTCGACAAGCTCGTCAGTCGTCGTGCCTCGCCGCCGTCCGGCGCGATCAGGTAGACCTGCGCTTCGTCGTCGTCCTTGCGCTTGGCGGTGAATGCGATCCACTTCCCGTCGGGCGACCACTGTGGTCCGGAATCCTTGTCGCCCGCGGTCAGCCGCCGCGCCTTGCCGCCGTCGCAGGGAAAGAGCCAGAGCTCGGTGTGGCCTTCGTTGGTCTTCATGTCGAAGGCAGTAACGGTCGCGCAGGCGTGGCGTCCATCGGGAGACAAGGTCGGCGCACCGACGCGCTTGATCGACCACAGATCGGCGACGGAGAGCGGACGTTTTTTCATGGGCATCGGATTTCCATGGCAACGGTGACAAGGAGGGAGCGCTCGTGGCGCGCCGGCGGATTGTACGCTTGCCGGCGACAGCGGGCACCGGTCGCGCTTCAGGTAGAATATGCGTTCCGGCGTCGCGTTCGCGGCGCAACGCTTCTGTCCAGAGGTTCAAATGCAGTACCGCCGGCTCGGCAGCTCCGGTCTCAAGCTCAGCGAGCTTTCGTTCGGGTCGTGGGTGACTTACGGCAATCAGCTCGCCGAGGATACGGCGCGCGAATGCATGGCTGCCGCGCACGACGCTGGCGTCAATTTTTTCGATAACGCCGAGGTCTACGCCCGGGGCCAGTCCGAAGTCATCATGGGCGGCGCGCTGAAGAAGCTCGCCTGGCGGCGCGCGTCGTACGTCGTGTCGACCAAGTTCTACTGGGGCTTGAACGACGGCCCGAACGAAAAGAACACGCTGAACCGCAAGTACCTTATGCAGGCGATCGACGGCTCGCTCCAGCGGCTGCAGCTCGACTACGTCGACCTGGTCTTCTGCCACCGTCCCGACCCCGACACGCCGCTGGAGGAAGTCGTCTGGGCGATGCACGACATGATCCGCGCCGGCAAGGCGCTGTATTGGGGCACGTCGGAGTGGGACGCGGCGGCGATCGCGGCGGCCTGGCACATCGCCGACAGGCATCATCTGGCCAAGCCGGTGATGGAGCAGCCGCAATACAACCTGTTCCATCGCGAGCGCGTCGAGGGCGAATACGCACCCCTTTACCGCGATCCCGGCATCGGGCTCACGACCTGGAGCCCGCTCGCATCGGGACTGCTGTCGGGCAAGTACAACGACGGCATTCCGCCCGGCTCGCGCGCGACGATCAAAGGCTACGAATGGCTGGCCGAGAGCATCGTCGATCCGGTCAAGCTCGCGCACGTGCGCTCGCTCGCGCCGATTGCCGCAGATCTGGACTGCACGCTGGCGCAGCTCGCGCTCGCCTGGTGTCTGAAAAATCCGCACGTCACGACGGTGATCACCGGCGCCAGCCGGCCGTCGCAGATCGTCGAGAACATGCTCTGCCTTGCGGTCGTACCCAAGCTGGACGCCGAAATCATGGCCAGGATCGACGGAATCGTCGGCGCGCCGGCTTGATGGTTTCGTCCGATCGCATGGTCGCGTAACAGCCGTCTCGAATCGTCAAATGAGCAATCCGCTCGAAAGCTGGACCGAGGAGCAGCGCTCCGCTTTTCTCTATCGCGCCTGCGCCGATGCGGAGGCCGGCACGCCGCGCGCCGACCTGTTCACGCGCCTGGCGGGCGAAGCCGAGGCCCAGTCGGCGATCTGGCGCGCGCAGCTCACCGCCAGCGGCAAGCCGGCGCCGCCGCCGTTCGTTCCCGATTTTCGCGCCCGCCTGGTCGTGCGGCTGATCAAGCTGTTCGGCCCCGCGCCGCTGCGCGGCATTCTCGCGGCGATGAAAGTGCGGGGCATGGCGATTTACACCAAAGGCGAACCGGGTGGACACGTGACGCCGGTGGCCGGCAGCATCGAGCGCCGCCATCGCCGCCTGGGCGGCGGCGGCGATCTGCGCGCCGCGGTGTTCGGCATCAACGACGGC
>JBDTNP010000490.1:0-2314 GCA_039933695.1 Betaproteobacteria bacterium
GCCCTGGAACAGATCGCTCGATCCCGACAGGCGCGAGGCGAGCTCGCCGATGACGCCGCCGTCGCCCTTCCAGTACGAGCGGACGGCGTCGCGATACTTGCCGTTCCATTCCGACCAACCGGGGGGAAAGTTGCCGACCTGATAGCCGCCCTCGCCGAGATCCCACGGCTCGGCGATCAGCTTGACGTGCGCCAGATCAGGGTCTTGGCGCACGCAATGGAAAAAGCCGCTCTGCTGATCGACCAGGCGATCGGTCCGGCCGAGCGTCGCCGCGAGGTCGAAGCGGAAGCCGTCGATATGCATTTCGGTGACCCAATACCGCAGGCTGTCCATCACCAGCTGCAGCGTCGCTGGATGCACGGTATTGAGCGTGTTTCCGGTGCCGGTGTAATCGACGTAATGGCGCGGGTTCTCGGCGTCGAGACGATAGTAGACGCGGTTGTCGATGCCGCGAAACGACAAGGTCGGGCCGAGTTGATTGCCTTCGGCCGTATGGTTGTAGACGACGTCGAGCAGGACTTCGATCCCGGCGGCATGCAGCGTCTTGACCATCGTCTTGAACTCGTTGACCGCGTCGCCCGCGGCGTAGCGCGTGTCCGGGGCGAAAAAGCCGATGCTGTTGTAACCCCAGTAGTTGCGCAGCCCGCGCTGGACCAGGGCCTGGTCGTCGACGAACTGGTGAACGGGCATTAGCTCGACCGCAGTGACGCCCAGACGTTGCAGGTGGGTGATCACCGGCGCGGTCGACAGGCCGGCATAGGTTCCGCGAAGCTGAGGCCGGATCGCAGGATGCAGCTGCGTGAAGCCCTTGACGTGCAATTCGTAGATGACCGTGTGTTCCCACGGCGTTTGCGGCCGTATGTCATTGCCCCAGGTGAACGAGGAGTCGATCACGCGGCACTTGGGCATCGCCGATGCGCTGTCGCGCGTATCGAACGAGAGGTCTTCGCGCCGTCCACCCACGCGATATCCGTACTGCGCGTCGGTCCAGCGCAGCGGCCCGGCTACGAGGCGAGCGTACGGGTCGAGCAGCAGCTTGTTCGCGTTGAACCGGTCGCCTCGCTCCGGCGCGTACGGACCGTGCACGCGGTAGCCGTAGAGCTGGCCGGGACGGGCTTCCGGCAGATAGCAATGCCAGACGAAGTTCGTGCGTTCGCGAACATCGATCCGCGCAATCTCCCGCCGGCCCTTGGGATCGAACAGGCACAACTCCACGGCTTCCGCGTTTTCCGAATACAGCGCGAAATTGACGCCGGCGCCATCCCAGCACGAGCCCAACGGCCTCGGTTTGCCGCGCCAGACGCTGATCGGCGCGGCCGTCGCGTGCTCGCCCGCCTTCACAAGGCCGCAGCCGCGACTTGCATGCGTTCCAGCAGGCCGGCGATCGGAATGCGGACCCGGTCCGGGCGGGAGCCCAGCTCGTAGCGCACCTCGTAGAGCGCCTTCTCCAGGACGAACAGGTCGGTCAGCCGCGCCACGTCGACGGGATCGGGCGGATCCTCGAGCGAAGGCTCGGGCTGGGTCGACCCGGTTGCCGGAGCGGTGTCGGCGACGAGTTCGGAATAGGTGTCCATATTCCGAGCCTAGGCGTAGTAGTCGAAGTTCTGTTCCTGGCGCGACTGGCGGCGGACGACGAATATGTGCGCCGGCGAAAAGCCGGGATCGAGCTCGACGTAGTTGCGCGCACCGTGCCACATGTAACGCGCGTCGTTCAGTAGGTCGTGCACCTGGAACGGCTTGTCGGCGGGGATGCCCAGGCGCTCGAGGTCGAGCGTCACCCAGCCCGACTGCCTGTGGTGATAGTCGAGATTGACGATCGTCACGATGACGTTCGACAGGTCCGGCGTCGACTTGGCGTAGCAGAGCAGCTGGTCGTTGTCGGTCGGCTGGAAGTCGAGCCGCCAGTCCTGCTGCAGCGCCGGATGGTCACGGCGGATGCGGTTGAGTCGTGCCAGCAGCGGCGCGAGGCTGTCGGCGCGGCGCAGGTCCCATTGCCGCAGCTGGTACTTTTCCGAATCGAGATATTCCTCGCTGCCGGTTTCGCGCGGCACATGCTCCTGCAATTCGAACGCCGGTCCGTACACCCCGTAGTTCGCGGCGAGCGTCGCGGCCAGCACGGCGCGCGCGACGAATGCAGGCCTGCCGCCGATCTGCAGCGCCTCCGGAAGGATGTCGGGTGTGTTCGGCCAAGCGTTGGGACGGAAATAGTCGCGCGAGTCCGATTGCGCGAGCTCGGTGAAATACGCGGTCAGCTCCGACTTGCTGTTGCGCCAGCTGAAATAAGTGTACGACTGGGTGAAACCGGCCTTGGCCA
>JBDTNP010000491.1:0-2071 GCA_039933695.1 Betaproteobacteria bacterium
AGCAATTCGCGTGCGAGCCGCAGCGTACGCACCGCGTCGTCGGCCGTGTAGCAGCCGGCGGTGTTCGGCAGCAGCGTGAATTCCGACGGCGGCAGGTAATCGAGGAGCGAGGGCTCGTTCGGATTCTGGCCGATGTTCGTGCGGCGAATCGCGACGGTGACAATCTGCGCGCCCGACGCCTCGATCGCCGCCCGCGTCGCGGCGAAGTCCTTGTACTTGCCGGTGCCGACCAGGAGGCGCGAGCGGTAGGCGAACCCGGCGATGACCAGCGGGTCGTCGTGCGCCAGGGCGATGCTTTCCGTGGGAGCGTTCATCTCTTCTTAACCTAGCCGCCGCCGACGGCGGCGACGACCTCGATTCGATCGCCGGCGCTGATCATGGTTTCGGCGTGCCGGCTGCGGGGAACGATCTGGCCGTTCCTTTCGACCGCGACGCGCTTGCCCTCAAGCGCCAGTTCGCGGACGAGATCGGCCACCCGGGGCGAGACGGACCGGCAGACATACGTTGCGCCATTGAGGGAAATCGGCACCATCAGTGTCGGACCATCGTTACCGTGCATAGATTATCACTCCGACGTCGCCCCGGCTCATTGTGGTAACTGAGCCGGGGGCCAATTTGCCGGGCAAGTACGGTGCGTCGACTTGGCGAACTTGGGTTCCGGCCTCCGCCGGAACGACAGTACGATATTGCGCAGGCTATTCGCGGTAGCGGAGCATCGCTTCTCTGAGGATAGCAAGCTGGCGGTGAAAATGGCTGCAGGCGTCACAAAACAAAAGATGCAGCCGCACCAGCCATCGCTTCCCCGGCGGGAGGCTCTGGTCCTGCATCTGCGAGATAAGCCGGCTCGCGTCCTTGCAAGAGATAAGGGGGCCCATGATCAGGCAATCGACGACATCAGCCGGTACGGGTGGGATCGGCAAACCAGTGCTGCTCGAGGCATTGCCGAAGCGCCATCCTGGCCCGATAGAGAATGACCCAGAGGTTGGTCGATGTGATTGTCAGTTCCTTACAGATCTCGTCGCCGTCGAGCTCCATCACTTCGCGCATCATGAACACCCGTGCGGTATTGGGCGGCAGCTTTTCCAGGCAAAACTGCATGACGTCGAAAAACTGCTGGCGCGACAGGTCGCTTTCCGGATTGCCCCAGTCCGCGGGAGGGTTTTCCCAGTGGCCGGAGGCGTCGAACAAGGCGTCGAAGTCCTCGATCTGGCATTCGTCGTCGAGCTGCGCAAACGCGGGCTCGCGGGCCTTGCGGCGTATCGCATCGACGATCTTGTGCTTGAGGATGCCCGTCAGCCAGGTCTTGACGCTCGATCGTCCGGAGAATCCCGCCGCGCCCTGCAGCGCGGCGATCAGCGTGTCCTGAACGACATCTTCGGCGGCTTCATTGTTGCGCAGCTGAAGCATCGCCACGCGCAGCAGGTAGGCGCGATGCGTGGGAATCTGAACGGCGACGTCGTTGTCGGACATGGAAAAGCGCGAGAGGCGACCCTCGATGATAAGGGCAAAGACTAAAGCCGAGGCCAGCCGCGGCCCGGGCGAGGGCTACGCCGCCCAGTCGAGTATCACCTTGCCGCTCTGGCCCGACTGCATCGTCGCGAACGCCTTCTCGAACTGCTCGACCGCATAGTGGTGAGTGATGATCGGCGACAGGTCGAGCCCGCTCTGCAGCATCGCGACCATCTTGTACCAGGTCTCGAACATTTCCCGGCCGTAGATGCCCTTGATTTCGAGCCCCTTGAATATCACCTGGTTCCAGTCGATCGCCATGTTCGACGGCGGAATGCCCAGCAGCGCTATCTTGCCGCCATGGTTCATATGCCGGAGCATGTCGGCGAATGCCTTCGGCACGCCCGACATCTCGAGGCCCACGTCGAAGCCCTCGGTCATGCGCAGGTCCGCCATGACGCCGCCCAGATCCTCGCGCTCGACATTGACCGCGCGCGACGCGCCCATCCTCCGGGCCAGCGCAAGCCGGTAGTCGTTGACGTCGGTAATGACGATATGGCGCGCGCCGACGTGGCGAGCGATCGCCGCCGCCATGATGCCGATCGGCCCGGCGCCGGTGATC
>JBDTNP010000492.1:0-4153 GCA_039933695.1 Betaproteobacteria bacterium
CTACAGCCTGGCCTTCGGCGACCAGCCGGCGCTGATCTGCGATCTTGTCGACTGGGCGCGGACGGCGGGCTTCGGCGTCGTGGCGGCCGGCCGCGGTCACAAGTGGCTGCCGCACTTCGCGCAGTCGACGCCAGAGACCGTCTGGGGCCATTACGGCCTCACACCCGAGCAGGCGAAGATCGGCGGCCTCAACGCCAAGATGTTCAACTCGTTTCTCGACGGCTCGAAGCCGGCGATCGAGTGCACGGCGGTGTGCAACGCCACCGGACTGTCCGCGCCCCCGGACGGCTTGACGTATCCGCCGGCGTCGATCGACCAGATCCCGAACGTGTGCCGCCCGATCGATGAAGGCGGCGTGCTGCACGGCAAAGGCCAGGTCGAGGTGATCTCGTCGGTCGAACGCGATGGACGGTCGATCACCTACGACATCCGCTTCGGCGTGTTCGTCGTGTTCGAAGGCGATACCGAGTACCTGCGCAACTGTTTTCGCGAGTACATGGTCCGAACCGACGACAGCGGCCGCTATGCCTGCCTCTACAAGCGCTGGCATCTGATCGGGCTCGAGGTCGGCATGTCGGTCGCGTCGGTCGGCTTGCGCGGCGAAGCCACCGGCGCCGCGATCGGCTTCAATGCCGACGCCGCCGCTACCGCCAAGCGAGACCTGAAGGCCGGCGAGACGCTCGACGGTGAAGGCGGTTATACGGTATGGGGAAAGCTGCTGCCGGCGGCCACGTCGCTGGCCGGCGGCGCACTGCCGCTCGGCCTCGCACATGGCGTGCGCTTGCTGCGCCCCATCAAACAGGGCGATGTCCTGCGCTGGGCGGATGTGGCGATCGACGAAACGCTCACCGCCTACCGCGCCCGCCGGGAAATGGAAGACCTCTTCGGCCGCGCGGCACCGCGCCAGCGCGTTGCTTAGACTGGCAACAACTGCCGCTGACGGGCACGCAAGCGCATTCGCCGGCGCGATGATCGACTTGGCCGCGGGCGTCGCCTGCCGGCGCAGGGGCAAAAAAACGATGTCGCGTCGCAACTGCCGGACGGGAGCGTCTGGCATAGCCCTTGCTGAATCACTGCGCCTGGAAAGTTAAGGTTCGATCAATCGGCACGCCAGCGCCTCGCATCCTGAGCGCGAGCTGGCGCCGCCGCGGGGTGTTTCGGAGGATCTGGATGAGCGCGTGTGGCCTCCCAACGGGTCGGCATGCCGCACGCGACATGCGGCCCGTCTCCGCTCGTCCGCGGCGCGACCCGCCTTCCGATATGCCGGTGAAGGCGTGCAGACCACGCCCGTCGAGCTCGAGCCGCGACCAGCGCAGCTCGGCATCGCGCTTCGCAACCGTCCTGTTCTGTCTGCTGGCGGTATTGAGCAACGCCGCGCAACCGGATCCGTATCCGCCGTTCTGGGGATCGGCCGCGGTCCACTACCCTCCGGTCCTGTGGCCCGCCGAACCCGCTGATCCGAAGCAATGCGGCACGAATTGCGGCGAGTGGCTGCCTTACACGCGCTTCCAGAACGACGTCGCCGACCCGCGCACGCAGGATCCATCCAACGGCGGCACCTCGCCGCAGAACTACGTCAATGTCTCGTCGTCGTGCGTCGACAAGACGTTCCCAAGCATCTACTACGCGTTGCGCCAGGGCGCGGCACCCGACGGCAGCCAGGACACGATCATGTTCCGCTGGCGCGTCGAGCAGATCGCCAACACTTATGCGACCGGTCCTTCGGCCGGCAGCTATGGCGCCTCCGATCCGTGGAGCTCGGCGTTGTGGAGCGTGCTGTTCGACGTCGACGGCGACGGCTATGTCGACCTCGCGGCGCATCTCGACGGCTCGTCGGGGTCGCCCTCCGCGCCCATCGATCGCATCGCCGGCATCTGGAGCAAGCTGCCGACGCAGTCGCTCGACTATCTGGGCGATCCGACCAACGTCAAGCTGATCGCGCACAACCCGACCGCGTTCATCGATCCGGCCACCAGCAAGATCCTCAATTTCCAGGGGACGAATACACCGGTCGCCTCGTGGCCGAATGGCGCCGCCGAGACGCGCTGGGACTACGGCACGACGCGCTCGAAGGTCGTGACGACCAGCCCGTGCAACGAGTACTTCATCGACTACCAGATTCCGGTCGCGATGCTCGATGCATCGAGCCTGGGCGGGCCAAAGATCACGCGCAGCACGCCAATCTCGATGATCTTCTGCACGGCCAACAGCCTGAACAATCCGTTCCAGAAGGACTGCGCGATCAACAAGGCCTGGATAGGCGCCTCGTCGCAGCCGGCGCCGTTCGGCGATTACATCTCGTTCAATCAGAGCGCGCCCTACGCGCAGCCGATCGTCTCCGCGGTGACCGCGACCGGCCCGAATACCTGTCCCGGAACTTACGCCCTGTCCGCCACGGTCCAGGAAACGCTGGCGGTGATCAACGGCAAGGTCGTGCCTTCGGTCAAGGCGGTGAAGTTCTATTACTACTATGACGCCAACGGCAACGGCCTGGCCGACGACGGCGGCCCCTGGACGTTTGCCGCCAACGCGACGCTCAAGACGGGATCCCTCAACACCTGGACGGCGAGCTGGGATGCGACCAGCCTGGCCAAGGGCCAGTACCTGGTCGGCGTGCAGGCGGTCGACGACAACACCAAGGTCGATGACGGCATCGCGCCGTCGGGGGTCGACAATCGCACGTTCTCGTATGTCGCCGGAGACGCGCAGAACCGGATCTACGTCGACGGCAGCTCGTATGCCGCCGTGCCGCCGCACTCGCCTCCTGTCTCGCCCTCCGCCGCCGAAGACTGGTGGGGCAATCCCAGCGTCACCGGAACGCAGACGGCGCTGGTCGGCGTCGCCATCAATGCCTGCGGGCTGGCACCGTCGCTGGTTAAATCGGCCAGTGCGAGCAGCGTCGCGACCGGGGGGAATGACGACTTCACGCTGACGATATCGAACCCCCTGGGCTCGCCGATCACCTTGAGCGCGATCGACGACGCGCTGCCGGCGGGATTCGCCTACGCAAGCAACCTCGGCGGCACGCTGGCGCCGACGATCTCCCCCGCGCCCGGAGCGACGGGCACCGTCAGCTGGACGTTTTCGCCGCCGGTGTCAATCGGCGCCGGCGGCAATGCATCGCTGATCTTCCGCTCGACGGCCGCGGCGACCTCGGGCAATTACAACAACACGGCGAGCGCGAACACGAGCTTCGGCATTCTCGGCAGCGCGCCGGTCGCCGTCGCAGTCGATTCGGCGCGGCTGTCGCTGAGCAAGACGCCCAGCACTTACAGCATCGCTCCCGACGGCGCGACGCAGCTCGTCTATACGCTTGCGTATTCGAACGACTCGACGGTGACGGTGACGGCGGCGTCGATCAGCGATGCGCTGCCGAGTGGCACCAATTTTGTCGGCTGCGCCGGCGCGAGCTGCTCGAACGCGAGCGGCACAGTGACGTGGTCGCTGGGGACGCTGGCGGGCGGCGCCAAAGGCAGCGTGACGCTGACCGTGACCGTCGCCAGCAGCTATGCGAGCTCGTCGCTGACCAACAGCGCGACCTTGTCGGCCAGCGATCCGGCCGGCAACCCGGTCACGAAGACGGCGTCGAGCACGATCGCGGTGGCGATCCCGCCGCCGACCGCGCCGGCATTCACGCTGACCAAGAGCGCGAGTCCGGTGCAGGTTGCACCCGGCGGCGCTGTGACCTGGACGCTCAGCTACAACAACTACGGCACCGCCAGCGGCACGGGCGTCACGATCACCGACCCGCTGCCTGCCGGCTTCAGCTTCGTCAGCTGCACCGGAGGCTGCGTCAATACCCTGGGTACGGTGAGCTGGAACATCGGCACCGTCGCGGCAGCCACCGGCGGGACGGTCACGGTGACCGCGACCGCCGCCAGCCCGTTCACGTCGCCCAATCCGGCGGCGAACACCGGCAGCATCAACTGGACGGAAAACGCAGGATCGCCTGTCGCGGCGTCCGCATCGGTCGGCGTCACCGGCAGCGCCTGCAACACCTACTACTTCCGCAAGACGACGGGCTCGGTCGGCTTCGACGGGACCAAGCAGCTCGCGACGGTATCCCCGGTGCCGCAGGCCTCCGACGTCGGCGGCAGCACGACCATCGTCGTGCCGGGCGGCGCGAACAACTATTCGTCCACCGTCCTGAGCT
>JBDTNP010000493.1:0-6107 GCA_039933695.1 Betaproteobacteria bacterium
CGTCGGCCTTGGTGTTGACGACCTTCTTGCCGCGGTAGTAGCCGCTCGGGCTGATGTGATGGCGAAGGTGGACCTCGCCGCTGACCGGTTCCACCGCGAGCGGCGGCTTCGGCAGAAAATCGTGAGCACGATGCATGCCGCGCTTCGACGGCGACTTCTTGTTCTGCTGGACAGCCATTGCCTGTGACTCCTTGAAAATTCGATCGATGCGGAAGCGGTTCCCCGCTCCCCGAGATTCCCCTAAATCGTCCTTTCGACGCGGCTCAATCCGGATTGCGCGTCTTCAGCGCCGCCAGTCCGGCGAACGGCGAGCGCTTTCCGTCGTCGGGCATCGCACGTCGCGCCGCCGCGCATGCGTCCTCGTCATGGCGCGGCGACAAGGGAAGCGACAGCAACAGCTCGTCCTCGACCAGATTCCGCGGATCGAGCGTCGTGTTAGCCAGCACGACTTCGGTCTCTTCCGCATCCAGCCGCGCCAATTCGGCCTCGTCGAGCGCTAGCAGCAGGTCGGTCTGCTGCGCTACCGTCGCTTCAAAAGCCTGCAGGCAGCGCTGGCAGACCAGCGGCACCACGCCGTCTAGGCGCACCGTCAGCAACGGCCTTCCCGCGCCGTCGTACCGCCCGCTGATTCGCCAAGCAATCGGCGCCGCATCGGCGCCTTCCGCCAATTGATCGGCGGCGCGAGGCAGGCTGCGCGCATCGACCTTACCCGTCAGATCGGTTCCGGCGGCAGCCAATTCGAATGCATCGAAGCGGCCGTGCGCGCCGACATCAGTCGTCCGAGTCGCCATCTGGATTGGCCTTTCGCTCCGGCAAGCGCCGCGTCCGGCGACAAGTCGCTGATCGGCGAACCATGGCCCGGCCGCTACAGGCAAGGACAAACGTTGCATAATAGCGGGCTTGCCTACGAGTGTCAAAGAAAACCGTGAAAACAACAACTTCGCCTCGCACTGCGCGTGCGCTGGTGCTCGCTTCGGCCTCGCCGTATCGCAAGGCGCTGCTCGAGCGCCTGGGCCTTCCTTTCACGGTCGCAGCACCCGCGATCGATGAATCGCCACGGCCGGACGAGGCGCCTGCCGACACGGCGGTGCGACTCGCGGAGGCCAAGGCGCGGGGCGTCGCAGCCGCCCATCCCGACGCGTTGATCGTCGGCTCCGACCAGGTCGCGGATTTTCAGGGCACGCCGATAGGCAAACCGCGCGATCCTGGCGACGCGTTGCAGCAGCTTCGCGCCATGCAGGGGCGGACGATCGTATTCCATACCGGCCTCGCGCTCCTCGACACGCGCAGCGGCCGTTGCCGCCGTGCGCTGGTCGACGTCGCCAGCACATTCCGCCAGCTTGGCGACGCCGCGCTCAAAGCGTACCTCGAGCGCGACCAGCCGTACGATTGCGCCGGGTCGGTCAAGGTCGAAACGCTGGGCATCGCGCTGTTCACGCGCGTCGCCAGCGACGATCCGACGGCATTGATCGGCCTGCCACTGATCCGCCTGACCGACATGCTGATCGCGGAAGGCGTGCATCCGCTGTGAACGCCGAGCGCGGCGCGGCCGGCAAACTCTATCTGCTGCCCAATCTGCTCGGCGCGGTCGAGCCCGCAGCGGTACTGCCGGCGCGCACCCTGGCGATCGCCCGGCGGCTCCGACATTTCGTCGTCGAGACGCCGAAGGCCGCGCGGGCGTTCGTCAAATCGCTGCCGTCCGACTACGCGCTGCGAGACATCGCCTTCGCCGAGTTGAACGAGCACACGCCGCCGCAAGACGTGGCGGCGCTGCTTGCGCCGGTCCTCGCGGGCGAGGATGTCGCGCTGGTCTCGGATGCCGGTTGTCCCGGCGTCGCCGATCCGGGCGCGTTGCTGGTCGCCGCGGCCCACCGCGCGGGCGTCGTCGTCGTGCCGCTGGTCGGCCCGTCGGCGCTGTTGCTCGCGCTGATGGCTTCGGGCATGAACGGTCAGAAATTCGTCTTCCACGGCTACCTGCCGGTGCGCGCCGAAGCGCGCGCTGCGGCGCTGCGCTCGCTGGATGCGGCGGCGACAGCGAGCGGCGCCACGCAGCTCTTCATCGAGACGCCTTATCGCAACGAGGCGATTGTGGCCGCCGTGCTGGCGGTCTGCCGGCCACAGACTTTATTCTGTGTGGCTGCCGATCTGACCTTGCCGTCCGAGCAGATCGTCAGCCGCACGGTGGAACGATGGCGGAAGGCGACGAGCTTGCGTCTTGCCGGCAGGCCGACGATGTTTTTGCTCGGCGGCGATTGACGCCGGGCGACTCAGCAAGAGGATTTGGGACCGGACGAGAATCGCCCCGCCGTTTACTGCTCGTCGGCGTCGGGCCAGTTCTTGATGTAGCTCTTGAGCATGCGGTTCTCGAAGCTCTGCTCTTCGTAAACCGCCTTGGCGACGTCGTGAAACGATACCACCCCCAGCAACGTCGGACCGTCGATCACCGGAACATAGCGAGCGTGCCGCTCAAGCATCACCCGTCGCAGTTCCATTACGTCGAGCCCGGTCGTCGCCGTCAGCGGGTCGTTCACCTGGATGTCGCTGACCTTGAGATCGCCCAGCTGCCCTTGCCGCTTCGACAACGCTTGCAGCACCTCGGCGAAGGTCAGCATGCCTACCATGCGGCCGTGGTCCATCACCACCAGCGAGCCGATGTCGTGATGCGCCATCACCTTGACTGCGTCGAGCACCGACCCGCCGGGCGCTGTCGTGAACAGCGCGTTGCCCTTGATCCTGAGAATTTCGCTGACGAGCATAATGACCTCCGCAGGCCTGTGACGTTTCGCAGGTGCTGCTAGCGAACGAGCTTACCCCCGGGGTTGCCAGCGGCGCAACGGGGCCGACTTATCGACTGCGCCAGGCGGCAACCGGTCGTTCCCGGGGCGGGCACACTGGTCGGAAAGTCCCAAATCGCGCGAGCCGTCGGCACACCGCCGCCGCGAGACGCGCCGAAAACGCGAGCGCCGCCCGAAACGCATCGACGCTGGCCTGTGCGACAGACTCAGTCGTCCTTCGACCTCAGCGCGTGCCAGATATCGGTCACCATCATCACAAGACCGATCAGCACGACCACGCTGAGCGCGACGTCCTTGAGCTTGACCACGACGGGACTGATGAAAAGGATCAGTAGCGCAGCCGCCACGACCGCGCCGACGATTTTGAACGGCATGTCGAACTCCTCTCTATGCGGTCTCGACCCGAGCCGCGAGCCAGCGCGCGGTACGCAACAGACGCGCATCGTCGCCACGCCGTCCCACGAGCTGCACGCCCATTGGAAGCCCGTTCTCGCCGCGCAGCAGGGGCAGACTCAGCGATGGCATACCGCACAGCGTCCACAGAGTGCAAAACGCGGGGTCCCCGGTGGAATCCAGCCCTTCTGGCGCGGTCCCCGGCGCGGCCGGTGTGACGATGGCGTCGCAACGCTCGAAAATCGGTTCGAAGCCCTCATTGAGCAATGATATGCGCGCCCGCGCCAGCAGATAGTCGAGCGCGCTCACTTCGCGCCCCCGGGCAAGCTGCCTATGCAGCGACGCCGAGATACGATCGCGTCCCTTCTCCCATTCGAGATCGAGATTCGCGGCCATTTCGGCTTCCATGATGGTTCGGTGCCAGTCGAGCGCCTGCTCCGCGGAGTCTGGCAAATCGAGCTCGACCACGCAGTCGCCCAGCGCGGCGGTGAGCTCGAGGAACCCTTCCTTGGTCTGCTCCTCGGCGCGATCCCAGACAGGGCCGTTCACGTAGGCGAGCACGGGCGGGAGCGGAGGGTCCTCTGCCGCGGTGGCGACGAACGGAACGCGCGCGCGCGGCAGCGTGTCCGGATCGCGATTGTCGTGACCGACGAGCTGCTCGGCGGCAAACGCGACATCCGCCAGCGTACGTCCGAAAACGCCGATCTGGTCCAGCGTGCGCGACAGCTTCAGCACGCCACCCCGAGGTATGAGCCCGAACGTCGGCTTAAAGCCGTACACGCCGCAAAACGCAGCGGGACGGATAACCGAGCCGTTGGTCTGGCTCCCGACGGCGAGAGGGACCATTCCGGCAGCGACGGCGGCGGCCGAGCCGCTCGACGAACCGCCGGGCGTGTGCGCGAAGTTGTGCGGATTTCGCGTCTTGCCCGGCGAATAAGTCGCGAGTTCGGTCGTCACGGTTTTGCCCATGATGACCGCACCGGCTGCACGCAGCATAGCCACAACGGTCGCATCGTGAGCCGGTGTGCGGCCCGAATGCAGGACCGTGCCGTCCTCGGTCGGCATGTCGCCGGTGTCGAAGATGTCCTTTATTCCGACCGGAATGCCATGCAGCGGGCCGGTGGCGCGGCCTTCCCTCCGTTCGGCGTCGCGCGCGCGCGCCTGCTCCCGTGCGTGCTCGGGGTCGAGGAATGCCCATGCCTGCACTTCCGCGTCCACTTCGCGAACCCGCGCGAGGCAGGCCTCGGTCAATTGCTCCGCGCTGATAGCACCATCGTGGATCGCGCGCGCGGCATCGGTCGCCGAAAGCCAGTTCAGGGATGCGGCATCCATGGAGCGCTCATCGCCCGTAGAACAGGTTGGGAAGCCAGAACATCAACTGTGGAAACACGTACACCAGGAACATGGTGACGAATACCATGCCAAGGAAGGGGAAGCAGCCCTTGAAAATGGTCCACAATTGGACGTGAGGCGGCGCGATCCCTTTCAGGTAGTACGCGGACATCGCCATCGGCGGAGTCAAGAACGACGTCTGCAGGTTGAGCGCGACCAAAATGCCGAACACCATCGGGTCGACGTGGAAGTGGGGAAGAAGGGGAAGGAAGATCGGCACGAAGATGATGATGATCTCGGTCCATTCCAGTGGCCACCCGAGCAAGAAGATGATGATCTGCGAGATTATCAGGAACGTCACGGTATTGAGATCGAGCCCGAGGACGAAATTCTTGATCACGCCCTCGCCGCCGAGATACGAGAACACCGAAGAGAAGGTCCAGGAGCCCACGAACAGAAAGCAAACCATCGCCGAGGTGCGCGCCGTGAGGTAGACCGCCTCGCGAAGGCGCTGCCATGTAAGCGCGCGGTACGCAGCCGCCAGGACTAGGCTGCCGAGTGCCCCCACCGCCGCGGCCTCGGTCGGCGTGGCCAGCCCGAACAGTATCGAGCCAAGGACCGCGGTGATGAGTACGCCGAGCGGGACGAAGGCTTTGGCAAGCAGCACCAAGGCCGTGGACCACGGAACGTCGCTTTGCTCCTTTGGCAGCTTAGGCGCGAGCTTGGGATTGATGACCGCGCGCGTTATCACGTAGACAACGTAGAGTCCCGCCAGAAGGAAGCCGGGGATCATGGCGGCGGCGTAGAGCCTCACCACCGAGACCGAGGCCGCTGCCGAATACACGATAAGCATGATCGAGGGGGGAATCAGGATGCCGAGCGTGCCGCCCGCGCAAATGACGCCCGCCGAAAGGCGTTGATCGTAGCCCGCCTTGAGCATTACCGGGAATGCCAGCAACCCCATCAAAGTCACCACCGCTCCGACGATGCCAGTGGCCGTCGCGAACAACGCGCAAGTCAGCAGCGCCGCGACCGCCAGCGATCCTGGGACATGGCGAAGCGCGACCTGCAGACTGTGAAAAAGGCTTTCCAGGATGTTGGAACGCTCGATCACGTAGCCCATGAACAGGAACAACGGCACCGCGACCAGCACGTCGTTGCTCATGATGCTCCAGGTGTTCTGCGTCAACAGGTAGAACAGCCTGTTGTCGAAGAACTCCTGTCCGGGCTGGAAGTACGCGTAGAAGCCGAAGCCAACGGCCATTCCCATCAAGGTGAACGCGATCGGAAAACCCAGCAGGATGATGAAGATGAAAATCCCCAGCATCACCAGCGCAAGGCCTGGATCGCTCATTTCGCGCCCCGCTTTTTGGAAGACTGCTGGCGGTGTTCCTGGACCAGAACGTCTTCGAGTTCTTCCACGTCGTGCAGCCGCGGCGACCAGCGGTTATGGCGGATGCACTGGATGCAGCGCAGCACCTCGGCGAATCCTTGCAATGCGAGCAGCCCGGCGCCGAATGGGATGAGAAGCTTGAGCTGCCAAACGGGGATCCCCACCGGACTGTTGACGCTTACCTCGCGGATCCT
>JBDTNP010000494.1:0-2777 GCA_039933695.1 Betaproteobacteria bacterium
ACGTTGTCTCGGCTCAACCGGGAGAACAGGAATTCAGGGAGCTGCGAGAGCGCAGCGTCGATCTGCTGCTTGGGCGAATTTTCAAGCCTGTGACGGTCGATGACGTAGCGGTGGACCACCTGTGCCACGACGCATTCTTTGTGGTGGCAGGCGCGCATACCAGCTGGGCAAGGCGCCGCAAGATCGTCCTCGCGGACCTGATGGACGAACGTTGGATCCTCTTCCCGGACGGCAGCCTTTCGGGCGCGTATATCGAGGCCGGATTCCAGGCACAGGGGCTGCAGCTGCCTCGGCACCGGCTAACGTCGTTTTCGATGCAGTTACGATTTCATCTTCTCGCGACCGGGCGTTTCCTCACGGTCCTGCATGACTCCGTGCTGAGGTTCAACGCCAATCGTTGGGGGCTCAAAGCTTTGAGCACATCGTTGTCTCTTCAGCCGATGCCGATCGCGATGTTCACCTTGAAGAATCGAACGCTGAGTCCGGTCGTCCAGCTCTTCATCGAACACGTGAGACAGGTTGCGCGCTCAATGCCAACGACTGCGACGTACGTAACACCACCATCGGGACGTGTCGTTGCAGGTCGGCCATTAACCCGACTGCCATGAGCGATCGATGTAATGAACGCATCGGGGCGTGAGCGTGGCTATTTCGCGATGCCTGCTCCTGGCCGACTGCAGCTGCAGCCGTTTCGCGCGTGACCCACTAATCGGGAAACGGCACATCAGAAATTCGAGCGCACTCGACGATAAGCCGATCCTGAATCTTCTCGTCGCGAGCGGCAGCCATCGGCGCCCGGCGCTTTAGATGATAAAAGTACTGCCCGCTGACTATCGCCTCGGGATCGTCGCTCGTCGCCAGCCACACCTGCGTCTCCGCACCCGCATCCAGATCGTCCGGCGCATTCGGGCCGCCCATCTTGGTCGGCACCCATCCGGGCTCGAGCGCGTTCGACAGGACGTCCGGCCACTTCCGCGCGACGGCGAAGGCCAGGATCACGTCGTGCAGCTTGGAATCGGCGTACGCGCTCGAGCTGTCCCACTTGCGCTCGCTCCAGGTCTGGTCTTTCAGGCTCGAGTCGCCGCTCCGGTGCAGGCCTGAGCTTAGGTAGACCAATCGCTTCGGTTTGCGGATCAGCGCGGTGAGGATGTAGGGCGCCAGCGTGTTGACCGCGAACACCTGCGGCAGCCCGTCTACGGTCGCGATCCGGTGCGGCTGCGAATAGACGCCGGCATTGTGGATCACGGCGTCGAACGCGCCGAGCGCGTTGACCTCTTCGGCGATTTGCTTGCATTCGGCGATGCTGGAGAGATCGCCGGCAATCGCGGTTTCCGCGCCGGGAACCGCGGCCAATGCTTCCTTGGCGCGCTTCTCGTTGCGCGCATGCAGAACGACACGATGGCCATCCTCGACCATCCGTCTCGCGGCCATCCGGCCGAGGCCATCAGCCGATCCTGTTACGAAGACGCGTGCCATGCTTTCAATCCCGATCGAAGCTGATGATTTCCAATATACTTCGCCCGTTCGGTTCGTGTCGACCTCGCGGCAAGCGGATAGGCGCTTGTCAAATCATGGCCAACGACTCCCGCGCGTCGCAACAGCTGTCCGGTACCGGACCGGAAGGCGCGCAGTCGTCCCGCAGGTCGCTGGTGAGCATCGTGATCGACGTCGTGCGCCACCTGGTTCCGTTGCTGCCCCTGTATTTGCTCAACGGCAATATCGCAAGTTACCTGCTGTTGACCGCGTTCGATCTGTCCCTGGGACTGATGTTGATCGTCGGTACGACGCGGAATCGGAAGGATCCCACGTCGGTCGACCCGCGTTCGCGGTGGTTGGTGATGCGTTTGCTCGCGGTCGTGTTCATTGCCCTTTTTCTGGCGATCGTCGCTGCAATCATCACTCTGCCGATCGCTGCGCCCGCCTTCATTTTCGGCCTGGCGTCCGGCGTCGATTGGTGGAGCACGGCAACCGACAAGCACTTCTGGATACCCGTCGCCGGCATGTCGCTGCTCGCCGCGGCCCGGGCGCAAGGTGTGTTCGAAGCGACGACGACCCCCGGACATCGAGGACAGCCGACGCGCGCGGGGCCGGTGATCGGCGACCTCGAGGGGGACCTCCGGCGCTCGCTCGCGGACAATGCCGCGCAGGTCACCTTGATCGCCACCTTCGTGGCGCTGTGCTATGCGTTGCTCAGTTTCGGGCGCTGGGGCTCGTATGCGCTGCCGGTGGTCTACGCCGCCCTGCTGGTGTTCTACGATGCGCGACCGGATATCGCGCAACGGATCTTCCCGAAGCTATGGCAGCAAAAGTGATAGGCGCCCATTAGCGACAGTCGTCCTTACTTGCAAGCGCCGACCCACTTTGCCTCAGTCTTCGCACCACCGGTGCTCGATCCCTCGGACGTGACTCCGTGATAGTTGGTCGTTACGACGTTCGGCGCGCCGCCGCCGCAGACCGACGTGTAGACGACTTGGCCGCCGTTCACCTTGACATCCGACAGCTTGCAGATCGCCGGCGGGATGACCGTCTGTAGATATGCTTGGACCGATTTGGCGTCGCCGTTCATTGCATCGGCATCGCTCTGCGAGACGCAACTCGAGTTGGGGATCATCCTGCCGGGTATCGTCGTGGTCCCCGTCCATTGTCCGGCCCGCATGCGGTCGGCAGCCTCGGCCGGCAAAGCGACCCAAGCAACTATGCAGGTCAAGAGCAGCGCTTTGTAACGGTTGGTCTTCATCAGACAGCCCACCTTCGTTGTTGCAAGAGATGACGGTATC
>JBDTNP010000495.1:0-7160 GCA_039933695.1 Betaproteobacteria bacterium
ATGCGTGATCAGCGCGCGGTCGACCGGCCGCCACGGGTCGATGTAGAAATCACCCTGCGGGCAGTAAAGGCCCTGGGGATGAACGACGACGAGGTCCATCGCGCCCCGTTTCGCGCTGCCGGTCTCAGGCGGCAGGCGTCCGGCCTGCCGCCGGTTCTTTCAAATCCATCGGCTTCGGCGGCGTCTCGGCGCGCTGCCGTCCGATTCGCTCGTATTCGGCGATCACCTGCGCACCCAGCAGCAGCACGATCGCGGCGATCTCGACGCTCAGCATCACCGTGATCGCCGTCGCCAGCGATCCATACACCAGGCGCACCTGGGACATCGTCCCGTAATACCAGACGAGGATGTGACGCGTGATCTCCCACAGCAATCCCGCGCTGATGCCGCCGATCAGCGCGTGCCGGAACGAAAGGCGGCCGACCGGCATCACCAGGTAGATCGCCGTGAGCATCAGGATCTCGCCGACGACGCCGAGCAGGTACAAAAGATAACCGGACAGATCCTCGAGCGAATGCGGAACCCCGAACACCGTGATGTCCCGCGTTGCTAGCACGGCCAGCTTGCCCGCAACGACGGTGACGACGACCAGGCCGATCGCGAGGAAGAGGATGAACAGATACGGCAGCAGCGCCGATATGATGAATCTCCGCCGCCGCACGGCGACCCGATGGATGAAAATCACCGACATCGCGTTTTCCAGCACGGTAAAGGCAAGCGCGCTGAACAGGATCATCGTGACCAATAGAACGCCGCCGACTTCACCGCGATTGCGAAGGAAATGGCGCAGCTCGCTGACCAGGGCGTCGGCCTGGCCCGGAACGACGAATTGCAGGTATTCGGACAGCGTAGACAGCAGCCGGGCTTCGTCGATGAAATTCGACAGCGCGATCAGCATCAGGATCAGCAGCGGAACGATCGACAGCAGCGTGTAATACGCGACCGCGCCGGCCAGCAGCAGTCCCTGGTTGGCGCGGAAGGCCTTGAGCACGCACGCCACGAAGCTGCCCGGGTGGCGCAGAATTTCCAGCGGGTTGGTTCCCGGCCTCCGGCGCGCTGCCGCGGCGCGACCGCTCATATCTCGGGGCCGCCGCGGTCCATGCGCGCGCTCGGTGCGCCCTCGGCGATCGCCTCGATCATTTTCCGGTTGAACGCCGGGATGTCCTCGGGCTTGCGGCTGGTCACCAGCCCGCGGTCGACGACGACTTCCTCGTCGAGCGCCCGGCGCGGGTCGAGCAACTCGGACAGCTTGAAGCCGTCGGTCGCCAGGATCGCGACCCGCTTGCCCTTCAGCGGAGCGCTGTTCGCAGCCGTCGCCTTAGCCATCGCCCTAACTCGCTATGGCCCGACGCCGAACAAGGTGTCGGCAAACGGCCAGATGCGATCGATCCACTGTCCGTCGCAGCGAAAGCCCGCGATTTCGCCCATCACCGCGACCTCTTCGGCCAGATATTTGTGGCTGCTCTCGGTCCAGATCGTCTCGTTGCGCTCGAATCGGACGACCAGGTCCGCGCCCGGGATGCTGACCTGCTGGTCATCGAGCGAGCGGAGATGCATGTCGACGCTGCGCGTGTCGGCATCGAAACGCGCTTCATGCGCAAAGCGCCGCAGGTCGAACTGGCCGCCGAGCTCGCGGTTGATCCGCGCCAGGAGATTGAGATTGAACGCCGCGGTGACGCCAAGCGCATCGTCGTACGCCGGCAGCAGCTGGCTTTCCGGCTTGAGCAGATCGACGCCGAGCAGAAACGCATCGCCGGGATGCAGCAAGGCCCGGACTTCACGCATGAATCGCGTCGCCGCGAGCCGGCGGAAGTTGCCGATCGTGCTGCCGAGGAACAGCACCAGCAGCGGTGTCGAGCCCTTGCGTTCGGAAGCGATCTGCCGCAAGCCGTCGAGATAATCGCGCTCATAGCCGACGACGCGCACGCCCGGAATGTCGGCGAGCTCGTGCCGGCACAGCGCCAGCGCGGTCGGCGAGATGTCGACCGGGCAGTAGGTTACCGGATGCCGCCGGCCGATGGCTTCGAGCAACCAGCGCGTCTTACGTCCGCTGCCGCTGCCGAGCTCGGCGACCAGACCGTGCGCCGGAAGACGGGAAACCATCGCTGCGGCGTGGCTGCGCACGATGCGTTCCTCGGCGCGAGTCACCCCATATTCGGGCAACGCCGTGATGACCTCGAACAGTCCGGAGCCTATCGTGTCGTACAGGTAGCGGGAAGAAAGCTCCTTCTGCGGACTGCGCATCAGGCCGGCGCGAACATCGGCGGCGAAGGCGCGTTCGGCTTGCGGAAGCAGTGCGGTAAGGGCCATGGTTTCCTCTTGTGACTGCGTTCAATGTTCACTGCATATTGCGCCGGCACTGCAAACGACAAGACGTGGATTACGGATGCGACGACGGTCGGAACCGCTATTTCGGCCGCGGGGTGGCAAGACCGGCGCCGGGCGCGGAAAGACGCCCGGCACGCAACTCGCCCACTGCTTCGGCCAGCGCCTGCGCGACATTGTGCACTTCGTCCTGGACGGCCCGGTCGCGGTCGAGCGCTTCGTGGCTGGTCGCGTACGGCTCGTAATAGCCGATGAAACGGTCGAGCCGCGCTTTCGGCCCGGCATCCATCAGGCCCATCCAGTCGAGCCAATCGGACAGCGCGCGCCGCACGCCTTCGATGCCGGCGACGTCGCCATGGACGACCAGTCCGTATGCGCGTCCCGCCAGGTGTTTCGGGTATGGCCAGCCCGCCATTTCAAGCGCCTTGGCCTTGTCGACATCCTTGCCCGCGGTCGACGTAACGTCCGGGTTGCCGCCGTCGGCGCAAACCAGGCGATCGATCATCAGCTTGAGCACGCTGGGCACCTGGTACCAGTGCACCGGGGTCACGATCAGCACGCCATGCGCCGCCGTCCAGCGTTCGTAGATTTCCGCCATCCAGTCGTTCGTCTGGCCGAAAGCGTGATTCGGATAGCAGCTGCATGGCCAGTGGCACAGGGGCATCGCAGTCGATACGCAAGCCTTGCACGGATGGATGTGCCGGCGGTAGTCGGACGTGATCAGGCTGAGATCGAGCAGATCCGTTTCGATGCCCGCTTGGGAGAGTGTCTCGCCCGCGACCTTGGTCAGCCGATAGGTCTTCGACATTTCGCCGGGACACGAGCCGTCATTTCGTGGCGCGCCGCAAATCAGAAGAACGCGCGACGCGGTGGCAGGATCGGTCTGTTTGGCCGCGGCGGCAAGAAGGCGCTCGCGCGTCTCCAGCCACTCGACCGAAGTATCGTAATCCGGATCGGCGAACCCCGGGCCGGCCTTGCGAGTAACCGGCGCCTTGCGATCTTCGTGGTACCCGTTCCAGGCAATCGCCTCGACACGATCGAGCGCGGCCTTCTCGGCGCGGAACGCCGGATCGAAGTAGGCCGAGCGGAAATGCTTGCCGAATTCGGCGCGCGAATGCGGGGGCGGCGCCTGTCCCTTGCGGACCTTGATCATTTGTTTGATTCGCGCGCCGGCGAAAGCCGACTTGTCCCCAGAATGCGAAGGCTACGGTAGCACGTCAGGCGCGTCTGTCGGTGGCGGGCGGAATCTTTTGTCCGCCCAAAGCATTGTCATCGTAGGACGCCGGCTTACATGACATTGTCGCCCGGATGAGGCGTCCGCCGAGCGGCGCCGCCGATCTCAGCACCGGAAGCGGCCTGGACGCTTACCAGGCGAGTCGAAGGGTGGCCTCGATATCGGCCTCGGTGTGCGCTGCGGACACAAAGCCTGCTTCGAACGCCGACGGCGCCAGGTAGATGCCGGCGTCGAGCATGCGATGGAAAAAGCGGTTGAACGCTTCCTTGTCGCAGGCCATTACCGCCGCGAACGAATGCGGCACAGTGGGAGAAAAGTAGATGCCGAACATTCCGCCGATAGCCTGTGCGGAAAACGCGATACCCGCCTTCGCCGCCGCCGCCGCGAGGCCGTCGGTCAGCGATCGCGTGCGCTCCGCCAGCCGCTGGTGAAAACCAGGCGACTGGATCGCCTTCAGCGTCGCGAGTCCAGCGGCGACGGCCACCGGATTGCCCGACAAGGTGCCCGCCTGATAGACCGGACCGAGCGGCGCGATCATTTCCATGATCGCGCGCTTTCCGCCGAACGCGCCGACCGGCATGCCTCCGCCGATCACCTTCCCCAGCGTCGTCAGGTCGGGCGCGACGCCATAGAGGCCCTGCGCGCCCTGCAAGTGCAGGCGAAAACCGGTCATCACTTCATCGAAGATCAGCACAGCGCCGTGACGGTCGCATAGCGCGCGCAGGCCCGGCAGGAATCCAGGCTTAGGCGCGATCAGGTTCATGTTGCCCGCGACCGGCTCGACGATGACGCCGGCAATTGCGTCCGGGTGCTCCGCGAAAGCGCGCGCGACATCGTCCAGATCGTTGTACGTCAGCACCAGCGTCTCGCCGGCGATCGACGCCGGCACGCCGGCCGACGACGGTTGACCGAACGTCAGAGCGCCCGAACCGGCCTTGACCAGCAGGCTATCGCCGTGGCCGTGATAGCAGCCTTCGAACTTGATGATCTTCGGGCGGCCGGTATAGCCGCGCGCGAGGCGGAGCGCCGTCATCGTCGCTTCGGTGCCCGAGGAAACCAGCCGCACCATCTCGAGCGAGGGCAGCAGCCGGCACAGCTCCTCCGCCATTTCGATCTCGAGCTCTGTCGGCGCGCCGAACGACAAGCCGTGGCGGGCGGTCTCCTGCACGGCTCGCACGGTGTCCGGATGCGCGTGGCCGAGGATCGCCGGACCCCACGAGCCGACATAGTCGATATAACGCTTGCCGTCGGCGTCCCAGAGATAGGCGCCCTCGCCGCGGGTGAAGAACCGCGGCGTGCCGCCAACCGAACGGAACGCCCGCACCGGTGAGTTGACGCCTGCGGGAATTGTCCTTTGCGCGCGCGCGAACAGCTGTTCGTTTCGGGTCATGATCTCGAACCGGTGAGCGTAGAGGGATGCGTGAATGCGGGGGGCGCGAGCTCGCGCAGTCGCCGGCGCGAATCGGGTATCAGCGGAAGCACGCGACCAGCTCGCGCGCTGCCAGGGCGACGTCCGGCGCATCGTAGAGCGCGCTGATCACCGCTACCGCGTCGGCGCCCGCGGCGATCAGCGGTGCCGCATTGGCCGCGGTGATTCCGCCGATGGCGACGACGCTGGTTTCCGGCCAACGCGCCTTCGCCGCGGCGATCAGCCGCAGCGGCGGCCGGACGGCGTCCGGCTTCACCCGCGAAGGGTAGAAGCTGCCGAATGCGATGTAATCGCCGCCGGCGGCGATCGCCGCCTGTGCGCGCTCGAGCTGGTCGTAGCAGGACACGCCGATTATCGCGGCCGCCCCGAGCCGCGCGCGCGCCGCCGCGACGCTCGCGTCGTCGCGGCCCAGATGCACGCCGTCGGCATTGACCGCGTGCGCGAGCTCGACGTCGTCGTTGACGATGAAGATCGCGCCGCGCGCCGAACACAGCGCGCGTAGCGCGACCGCCTGCTGCAGCTTGCGTTCGGCCGATGCGGCCTTGTTGCGATACTGGATCGCCGATGCGCCGCCGGACAGCGCGAGCCCGGTTCGCGCCGCCAGTGCGGCCGTGTCGACGAGATCGGGGGTCAGCGCGTAAAGGCCGGCGAGCTTCGGCCGCGGCGCGGCCTTCGGTACCGCCGCCATCTGGCTTCAGTGGCGATGCAGATCGGGCGACGCCGGGACAACGTCTTCGTCGACGCGAGGCTCGGCCTCGTCTTCCCGCGCCCAGAACAGCCGGTCGGGAAGGTATTGCCCCATGCCCGGACGGTAGGCTTTCTGCAGCGTGTGCCAGGCGTAGTCCTGCGCTTCGCGGACCGCCTCCGGCAGCTCCAGCCCGTTGGCGAGCATCGCCGCGATCGCGGAGGCCAACGTGCAACCCGAGCCGTGATAACTGCCGGGTAGCCGCTGCCAGCTGTCGCTGCGCACCACACCGCTCTTGCCGTAGAGGGTGTTGATCACCTGCGGCGTGGGCTCGTGCGTTCCGGTGATCAGCACGAATTCGCAGCCGCTTTCGATCAGCCTGCTGGCGCAGCTGGCGAGCGATGGCTCCTCCTCGTCTTCGATGTCGGCGAGCCGGCGCGCTTCCATGCTGTTCGGCGTGAGTATCGTCGTGCGCGGCAGCAGCAGCTCGCGCAGCGCATGCAGCATCTCGTCGTTGGCCAGCTCGTCGCCGCGTCCGGAAGCCAGCACCGGATCGAGAATCAGCGGCACGTCCGGGTAGTCGGAGAGAATCTCGGCGATCGCGGCGATATTCTCGACGCTGCCAAGCGCGCCGATCTTGAACGCATCGACCGGCATGTCCTCGAGCAGGCAGCGCGCCTGATCGGCGACCCAGTCGGCGTCGATCGGCTGCACCGCTTCCACGCCGAGCGTGTCCTGAACGGTGATCGCGGTAATCACCGACAACGGATGGCAACCCATGCTGGCCAGGGTCAGGATGTCGGCCTGGATACCGGCGCCGCCCGACGGATCGGATGCGGCGAACGTCAGCACTACGGGCGGGAAATCGGACTCGGCGTCGGACGGCTGCGGCATTGCGGCGGCGCTTTCAGTGCAACCGGGCGCACGCTGATGCCCGGGCCGGCGCTAAAGGCCGGCGAATGCTTGCTAAAATGGGATTTTACTCCAGTCGAGCCGCACCGAATGAAAAAGTACATGTGCCTGATCTGCGGTCATATCTATGATGAGGCCTACGGCGACCCCGATACCGGCATACCACCGGGCACCAAATGGGAGGACGTCCCGCCGAACTGGACATGTCCAGATTGCGGCGCACGCAAGGAAGACTACGAACTGGTCGAATTCTAGTGTCCTGTTCCGTAAGTTCCGAAGATAAAGGAGCGGATGCAATCGGCCGTCAGGCAAGGCGCGAGGACGAAACCGTAGCTAGCGCTACGGTGAGGCCGAGTAACGCAGCATGGCGGCCGCGCAGTGGACAATGAGGCCGCGACCTATCGAGCGAATTTACGGAACAGGACACTAGATGCGAATCCTGCACACGATGTTGCGCGTCGGCGATCTCGAGCGCTCGGTTGCATTTTACACCGGCGTGCTCGGAATGAAGATATTGCGCACGACCGATCGGCCGGAGCAAAAATACAAGCTCGCGTTCGTCGGCTACGGGGACG
>JBDTNP010000496.1:0-4593 GCA_039933695.1 Betaproteobacteria bacterium
ATTCGGCGGCGAGCGCGGCGGCGAGATCGCGATCGATTTCGATGACGGTCAGGCGGTCGACCTTCGCCAGCAGCGGCCGGGTCAGCGCGCCCAGCCCCGGGCCGATCTCGACGAGGCGCTCGCCCCGCTTCGGTGCGATCGCCTCGACGATGCGAGCGATGTAATGCGGATCGGCCAGGAAATGCTGGCCGAATCTTTTGCGCGGGCGATGCGAGTCTATCGTCAGCGCCCTGCCGAACCCGCTCGGGACGCCAGGTCGATCGCCAGGTCGACCGCCGCGAACAGCGAGCCCGGATCGGCGGCGCGGGCCAGCGCGCCTTCGGCGGCGAGATCGAGCGCGGTGCCATGGTCGACGGAGGTGCGCACGATCGGAAGACCCAGCGTCACGTTGACGCCGTGGCCGAAGCTCGCGTGCTTGAGCACCGGCAGCCCCTGGTCGTGATACATCGCGACGATGCAATCGTAGTCACGCGCCTTGGCCGGAACGAAGACCGTGTCGGCGGGCAACGGGCCCGCGACGTCGAGCCCTTCGGCGCGCAGCGCCGTCAGGACCGGAGCGATGACATCGATCTCCTCGCGGCCCAGATAGCCGCCTTCGCCGGCATGCGGGTTGAGGCCGCATACGCCCAGGCGCGGCCTGGCGATGCCGAATTTGCGCTCGAGGTCGGCGATGGCGATACGCAGCGTCCGGGTCAGCGCTTCGCGCGTGATCGCCGCAGGGACGGCGGCAAGGGGCAGATGCGTGGTTGCGAGCGCGACGCGCAGCGAACCCCACGGCGCGGCGCCGACCAGCAGCATGACGACGCCCGGCGCGCCCGTGCGCTGCGCGAGGAACTCGGTGTGGCCGGTGAATGGGATGCCGGCGTCGTTGATCACGCTTTTCTGTACCGGCGCGGTGACCATCGCGGCGAATTCGCCCGACATGCAGCCGGCCAGCGCGGCATCGAGCGAGGCGATCACCGTCCTGGCGTTGGCGGCGTCGAGCCGTCCTGCCTGGACCGGCACCGCGACGGGGAAATGCGCGACTTCGAGCGCGCCCGGCGCCGCCGCGCGGCCGCGCAGGTACGGCACCAGGCGCACGCCGGCGCCGAGCCTTCGCGCCCGCTCGCGCAGAAGCTCGCAATCGCCCGCCAGCACCAGCCGCGCGGGCCAGGTCCGTTCGGCGAGGCGCACGGCCAGATCGGGACCGATGCCGGCGGGCTCGCCGATGGTAACGACGATCGTCGCCGCGTTCATCGCCGCGCTCAAGTCCGGATGTCGATGCGAATGCCGGCCGCGTCGCCGAACACTTCGACGTGCACGCCGGACGCTGCACTGACCGCCGCGCCGTCTGCGACGAGCGCGATGCTCGCCTGCGCGAAGCCGTCGAGCGCATGCGCGGGCTTGCCGAACACCCACAGCGCATTCAGCGGATTGTCGCGGTCGGCTTCCCCGGTGTGCTGCACGGCCGGCCCGAGCGGCAGCGCGTAACCTTCGCGTCCGAACACCGGAAAGCGGTCGAGCTTGGCACGATAGCGGATCACCTGCCGTCCGGCCACCCGCTGCCGGCTCGCGAGGTCGTACCATGCGCCTGGCGGCAGCGCGACGTCGACTTCGTTGCCCGGCGCGATGACGGGCGCGACCAGCAAGGCCTCGCCGCACATGAATTGCGTATCGTGGCCGCGGGTCAGCGCGTTGCCGGGGAACGCGAGCGGCATCGCGCGCATCACCGGCATGCCGGTCTTGCTCGCCTGCGCGACGACCGTACCGAGATAAGGCAACAGCCGGTAGCGAAATTCCAGCCATTGCAGCGCAATCTTTTCCTGATCGGCATCGAGCGGCCATGGGTCGCGAAGCTTGAGGTGCGACGCGAAAACGCCCGCCTGCAACCAGCGCAGATAGAGCTCCGCCGATGGCGGTTCCGCGCCATAGCCGCCGACTTCGCAGGCGTAATACGGCACGCCGCTCATGCCGTTCGACAGGCAGGCGCGAATGCTCGCCGCCAGGCCCTCCCAGTCGCCTTGCGTCTCGCCGTTTGATTGCACAGGATAGCGCTGGCTGCCGCTCCACCCGGCGCGGCTCCAGATCAGCGGAGGCGCCTGTTCCGGCGGCGCGAACTTTTCGGCGGCGTCGTATACGCAGCGCTCGTAGAGCAGCGGATAGGCGTTGCAGAGACGCTGGCCCGTGTCGCCGTTGAATGCGATCGCATCGGCCGGCACATCGTCGCCGCCGTCGGTTTCGATCACGTCGACGCCGGCCTTGAACAAGGCCTCGTGCGCATTGCGCCACCAGGCGTAGGCAGCGGGGTTGGTCAAGTCGATGATGCCCGACGGGGGCGCCAGCTGCGCGCCGGGAGGCGCGTCATCGGGCCCGGTTGGGGCCGCGCGCTCGTACGGTCGGCCTGCGGGGTCGGTCATCAGGTATTTTCTGGCGGCGAGATCATGGAACAGCGGCGAGTGAATCGATATCGCAGGCTGCTCGCAGACGCAGACCTTGAAGCCGTGCTGCCTGATCCTGCCGAGCGCTGCAGCGGGGTCCGGATAGCGTCTCGGGTCCCAGCGGAAGTCGAACGACGTCCATCGATCCCATGGCGCCGCGCCATCGAGCGTCAGAACGTCGCACGGCAGGCGGCGCTCGCGCAGACTTGAAGCCGCTGCAACGGCGTCGTCGGCGCTCGCGTCGTCGGCGCGCGCGATCCATACGCCGAGACTCCATCGCGGCACTTCCGGTGCGCGTCCGGTGAGCGCGGCGTAGCGGTCGATCACCTGCGCGGGATCGCGCCCGGCGATCAGGAACAAGTCGAGCGCTTCGTCGTCGACGATGAGGCCGTACGAGCGCTGCGACCAGTCGGGATAGCCGACGCCGTGCAGCACGCGCGAGGGCGTGTGGACGTAGACGCCCCAGGCGCCGCCGCTGGGGCCGGGGCTCCAGCAGAACGGTGCACTCGTGCCCGATGCAGCAGGCGAGGCCCCGGCCGACTCGACCTGCGAATGCACCAGCTGGCCGCGCTTGTTCAGCGCCGCAGTCTGCGCCCCCAGGCCGTAGACCGGTTCCCCCGAAGCGAGCGCGTACGCCGCCAGCCACGACTGTCCGTGTCGCGCGCGGCCGATCGCCGGCAATCGCGTTTGGCCGCCGCGTGTCCGGTCGGTGATCGAAGCGAGCACCGGCTTGCCGGCGTGCAGCAGGCGCAAGGTCAACGGCGTTCCCGCGAGCTCGAGCGACCCATCGCCTGCGGTGAACGTCCACAGGCCGCGCGATGGCTGGGCGACATCGCAGCGCTGCGCGCGGGCGGCGATCAATCCGTAGTCGGGTCGCGTGTTCGGACCGACGCGAAGACGGAATATTCCGGGGCCGAAGCTGCCGATCTCGAGCATGTCGCCGGTCGAGGTGGCGAACGACGCACCCGACGCCGATGCGCCGAGACTGCTGGATGCATCGATCGGAAGGTAGTCGCTGCTGTCGAGGCGCATGATGTTCCGGGCAGGAGTCGGCGATGTCGAGAGTCGATGCCTTTCCGCTTCAGCGGACGGCGATCAGCCGGCGAATTTCGGCTCCTCCAACCCCGGTGTATCGACCTGCATCGCGAACAGCCCGCCCGACCGCGGCAGTCGCGCGAGCTCGTCCGGCTCGCGATTCTGGCGCGCCGTCGTCACGTAGATCGTGCGCAGGTCCGGGCCGCCGAATGCGCACATCGTCGGGCACATCGCGGGCACCGGGTATTCGGCGAGGCGCTCGCCTTGCGGCGACAGGCGCACGATCTTGCCGCCGCGATAGAACGCGATCCAATAGCAGCCGTCGCGGTCGACCGCTGCGCCGTCGGGCCGTTCGGTCTCGCCGTCGAAACGCGCGAATTCGCGCTTGCCGCTGACGGTGCCGGCGGCCTGGTCGAACGCATAGGCGTTGATCGTGCGCGTCGGCGTGTCGGCATGGTAGAGCGTCCGGCCGTCGGGACTCCACGCGAGCCCGTTCGATATCATGATGCCGTCGAGCACGCGGGTCAGCGCGAAATAGCCATCGAGGCAGTACAGCGCACCGCTGGCCGCGTCACGTCGCTCGTTCATCGTTCCGGCCCAGAAGCGTCCGGTCCGATCGGCGCGCCCGTCGTTGAACCGGTGGTGCGACGGATCGTACGGCGCCTCGGCCATGCGGTCGCCGAGCCTGCCTGCCCGGTCGACCAGCCAGATGCCGTCGCGCAGCGCCGCGACGAATCCGCCGTGTTCGCGCAGCGCGAACGAGCCGATCGACGAAGGCATCGGCCAGACGAGATTTGCCCGCGACTTCGGATCGAAGCGATTGAGCGAGGGCGCATTGATGTCGACCCAGTAGAGTACTTGCTCGTCGGTCGACCATACCGGGCATTCGCCGAGGCTGGCCCTGGCATCGAGCACGCACTCGAACGGCGATTCCATCACGCGATCCCGCTGGTCGAAACGTGCATCGTACAAGAAAACAAGAGCGCCGGGCGTCAGCGAGCTGCCGGCTTGTCGACCGTGGCGCTTGCATCGCGAAACCTAGACAGAAATTCCTGTGCACGCCCCACCATGAAACCCATGTCGGACCCTATGGCGACCCATGAGTAGCCGTAGTCGATGAAGCGCGCCACCATTTCCGGCG
>JBDTNP010000497.1:0-1915 GCA_039933695.1 Betaproteobacteria bacterium
CTGCCGCTTGTAAGCTTTACTCGATCTCGATGCGAAGGAGAGACCGATGCCTGAACGGAAAACACTAAAACGCGCGGCCGAAGACAGGCGCGAAGGGAAGGCGCCGAGCACGCAGGCAGGCGAGTTCGTCCGCGAGGAAATGGAGCACGTGCGCGAAGGCAAGCACGGGGCCCGGTCGGCGAAGCAGGCCATCGCCATCGGCCTGTCGAAGGCACGCCGTGCGGGCGTTGCGCTCAAGCCGCCCGCCGATGGCAAGGCGCCGGCAAAGACCCGTCGCAGCGCGAAGCTGGGCAATGCCGCCGGCAAGCGCAAGACCTCCGGCGTTTCACAGAGGCGATCGAGGGCGACGACCAACGCGCTGAAGCGCGAAGGCAGTAGTGCCGCCAGCCCGACCGCGCTGTCGCGGCATGCGAAGGCGGTGGCCAGGAAGCGCGGCCCGGCGGCGCGCTCGGCCGCCGCCCGGAAAGCCGCGCGCACGCGTTCTCGCAAGGCCTGATCACTCCGGATCGGCCCGTCTCGGCCGCGATCGGCATCGCCAGCGTCAGACTGCCAATCGGCAATCGCGTTATCAGTGCCGTGGCGAGCAGCCGGGCGACGTCCGGCAGGCGCAGAAGCGACCGGTAGCGACCGAGGATCTCGTCGAGCATCGAGAAGAGCGCGCTGCCGGCGGTCGCGCGCGACGTCGCCTAGTAGACGACGGTGACGTTCTCCGGCGCCAGCCAATCGCGCAGGCCGGCGAGCAGGTGCTCGTCCAGGCTGACTTGCCAATCGCTGCCCAGCTCGATGTCCCCGCCGCTGGTCTGGTTGGAGTAGTTGATCGTTACCGGACAATGGCCGCGGCGAAACGGCTCGATCAGATCGAACAGGCGCTGCGCCGAGCTCGAGCCGTTGCACGAAAGACGCAGCGCCCGCGCCCACTTCCGCCGCGCGCCCGCGAGGTCGTAGACCGCATCGGCGATGATGCGCAGTCCCTGCACCTGGCCATCGTCACCGATGCGCTGCTGCACCTTCACTTCGGCAACCAGCACGGCGTCCTCGCGCAGCAGATGGCGGTTGGCATCGAAGGTTTCGTTGAATATGACGATTTCCGGCTGGTCGCGGCCGTCGTCGAGGGTCACGAACGCCATTTTGCCGCGGCGCGAGGTCTGCATCCGCAACTGCACGATGATGCCCGCGATGCGGACCGGCGTCTGCGTCGGCTTCAACGCGCCCAGCGGCTGCTGCACCAACCGGGCCAGCTCGGCCGCGTGCGCATGATACGGATGGCCGGAAAGGTAGAAGCCAAGGCTCGCCTTTTCCTGTGCCAGCCGCTCGGCTTCCGACCACTCGCGCGCAGCGATCAGGGCCGGCGCAGCCGGTCCCGCGCCGCCTTCGTCGCCGAACAGCGACACCTGCGAGGCCGCGCGCTCGGCGCGCTCGCCGTGATCGAGCGCGGCGCCGACCGACGCGAGCAGGCTTGCGCGCCTTGTTTCGATCGCGTCGAAGGCGCCGGCGCGGATCAGCGCCTCGACGGCGCGGCGATTCACGCTGCGCTTGTCGACGCGGCGGCAAAAATCGAAAAGGTCGGTAAACGGGCGCTCGGCACGCGCGGCGACGATCGCCTCGATCGCGGCGCGGCCGGTCCCCTTGATGCCGCCCAGACCGTATCGGATGTGCTCGCCGTCGACCGGTTCGAAGCGGTAATTCGACGCGTTGACGTCCGGCGGCAGAATCGACAGGCCGAGCCCGGTCGCATCGTCGTAGAACTGGCGCAGCTTGTCGGTGTCGTCCATCATCGCCGACAGGTTGGCGGCCATGAACGCCGCCGGATGGTGCGCCTTGAAATAGGCGGTCTGGTAGGCGATCAGCGCGTACGCCGCCGCGTGCGACTTGTTGAAGCCGTAGCCGGCGAACTTTTCCATCAGGTCGAAAAGTT